>CAYMWC010000139.1:0-15481 GCA_964393695.1 uncultured Pleurocapsa sp. | reverse complement strand
CCTGCCTTTTCTCAACCAGTAAATTAAATGCGTGACAGCTTAGCACTACTAGGGGAATGTTAAAACAACTACTCTCAGTCTTTTTACAATCTCGTTGTCCCTGTTGCCAGCGAAACACTTGTGAGCTTCTTTGTGATTACTGTTTACAAAGATTAACTAGTCTCGAATTTCCAGCAAGCGATCGCCATTATTGGCAAGGGGATCTACCTGTATTTGCTTGGGGTAAATACGATGGACAACTCAAAAGAGCGATCGCTTTAATGAAGTATGATCAACAACCAGATATAGGTAAAATCTTGGGACAGTTATTAGGCAAAGCTTGGCTAGCTAGCGATTTAATTAAAACCCAGCAGAAAATCAGCGTCATTCCCATACCCTTGTCTAGTCAAAAAATTAAAGAGAGAGGTTTTAATCAAGCGGAAATAATTGCCCAGAGTTTTTGCCAATTAACAGGATATAGGTTAGATTCCCAGGCGTTGATGCGAGTGCGAGATACCAAAGCAATGTTTGATTTAACTCCTGAAGCTAGAATTAAAAATTTACAGGGTGCATTTCGGTTAGGGCAGAAGCTACCTAAATATCCTGTTCTATTGTTAGATGATATATATACTTTGGGAACAACTGTTAAGGAAGCAGCCAAAACTTTACGCCAACAACAGATCCAAGTTATTGGGGCAGTAGTAGTAGCTAAGACCAGTGAACAGTGAACAGTCATCAGTCATCAATCATCAGTCATCAGTCATCAGTAAAAACCAAGGTTTTCTTAACTAATTCAAGAGTTGTTATTATGTAAAATAATAGCTAAATAACGTTAAAGTTTTTATTGTTCCTTGTTCCCTTGCCTTAAATACCAACTTTAAAAAAATCATAGCTTAGTAAATAGAATAATCATTTAAAAATCTTGAAAGTCTTAATATTCAAAATTTTGACTTGTAACTTTTGACTTGTAACTTTTGACTTCCTAGTAGTGGTACTAGATCTTTTTTATGAATGACAATATTTATGAAGTTGTTATCGTCGGCGGTGGTGTTTGTGGCACGGCTTTACTCTATACCTTGAGTAATTATACCAATATTCAAAATATTGCTTTAATTGAAAAAGAATCTGATGTTGCTTTAATTAATTCTTATACTAATAGTAATAGCCAAACTCTACATTTTGGTGATATTGAAACTAACTATACTTTGGCGAAAGCTACTAAAGTTAAGGCGGGGGCAAATTTGGTTAAAAATTATCTTTTAACCAAAGATAGTAAGCAGGAGATATATACCAAATACCATAAATTAGTCTTAGGAGTTGGTAGAGAACAAGTTAACCAACTAACAAAAAGATATCAAGAATTCAAACAACTTTTTCCTGCTTTAAAACTATTAAATTCGACAGAAATAGCGCAAAAAGAACCCAAAGTTTGGGAAGATAGGGCAACTAATGAACCAATTATAGCCTTGTTTACTGAGGAAGGTTACACTGTCGATTTTAATCGCCTAGCTAAATCTTTTATTGACCGAGCTTTAGAAAAAGCTACCAAAAATATTAACTTTTTCTTCAATAAAAAAGTCCGAAAAATAACTCAAAAAAATGATCTATATCAGATTCAAATTAACGATCAAAGCATTCAGGCAAAAGTCGTTATAGTGGCAGCAGGAGCGCATAG
This sequence comes from uncultured Pleurocapsa sp., assembly GCA_964393695.1. Classification (GTDB taxonomy): domain Bacteria; phylum Cyanobacteriota; class Cyanobacteriia; order Cyanobacteriales; family Xenococcaceae; genus Waterburya. The sequence continues at coordinate 13,827 of CAYMWC010000139.1, read as the reverse complement.
TTTATTATTTGCGAAATCTTTGGGTTATGGTTTAGATTATGCCCTACTCAGTGTTGCTGGCAGCTTTTATTTTGCCCCTAAATTGCTCAATGGTAAAGTCTATACGGTTCAGCGTGAAAAGTTGCCTTTCGCTGCGGTTCATGGCGATCCTGAAGTCCATAATCGGGCGATCGCTCGTTTTGGCCCAACTGCTAAAGTACTACCCATGTTAGAACGCCATAATTACTCTAGCATTATCGAATATTTCCAAACTGCGGGCTTAAGTACTAAAGCTGTTCTCAGTTTTCTCAAAATTTTATCCGATCCCGTTATTTTGAAATATATTCTCCTAAATTTTGTCTACGATTTTCCCACAATTGGTAAACGCTTATTTATAAAAGAGGTCAAAAAAATTATCCCTTCAATTAAGTTAAAAGATCTTACTTATGCAAAAGGTTATGGTGGAGTTAGACCTCAAATAGTTAATCTCAACACTCAAGCTTTGGAAATGGGAGAGGCCAAAATTATCGGCGATCGCATTATTTTTAATATTACCCCTTCTCCTGGCGCATCTACTTGTTTACAAAATGCTGTAGATGATACAACCAAAATTATTGAGTTTTTAGGTGATAATTATCAGTTTAATCGTCAGCAGTTTTTGGCAGACTTAGCAACCGATATAGTAATTAAGTAGGGGCTCAAGGCTTGCGCCCTTCAAGTAGCAAAAAAGGTAATAGGTAATAAGTAAAAATCAACAATTAACCAATATGAAAATAAATTTAAAAATTTGGCGACAACCTAATCCAGAAAGTCCAGGAAAATTAGGAGAATATACAGTAAATAATGCTCATCCTAGTATGTCTTTTATTGAATTACTAGATGTCTTAAATGAACAACTGATTAAAAACAATCAAGAACCTGTAGCTTTCGATAGTGACTGTGGAGAAGGCATTTGTGGCTCTTGTGGCTTAATGATTAATGGTGTGGCTCATGGAGAACAAAAGCAAACTGCGGTGTGTCAGTTACATCTAAGAAGTTTTCAAGATGGGGATACAATCATTGTAGAACCTTGGCGTGCCAAAGCTTTTCCCATAATAAAAGATCTAGTAGTCGATCGCTCGGCATTTGATCGAATTATGGCTGCTGGTGGTTATATTTCAGTTAATACAGGAGCAGCCCCCGATGCAAATTCTCTACCTGTAGTGAAAGAAAATAGCGATCGCGCTTTTGATTATGCTGCTTGTATTGGTTGTGGTGCTTGTGTTGCAGCTTGTCCTAATGCCTCTGCCTCTCTATTTACTGCTGCTAAAATCTCTCACCTGTCTTTACTACCTCAAGGACATCCCGAACGGCAACAACGAGTATTAAATATGACTGCACAAATGGCACAAGAAGGGTTTGGTGACTGTTCCAATCATGGCGAATGTACGGCTGTCTGTCCTAAAGGTATTTCTTTAGATGCGATCGCTTCTATGCGTCGGGAATATATTAAAGCTATTCTTGGCTAAATCGAATCTACTGTGACAGCAGTATTTTTTTGTTTTGAGGGAACAAGGGAATAGGGAATAAAAACGAGGAATTATTTTTTTATTTTTAACGCCGAGGCGCATACATAATCACTAAAACTCCTAAAAGTGCAATCCAGCCTCCTAACCAATCATACTTATCAGGAGCAACGCGATGTTATAGTGATTCGTTCTTTAGATCTCCAGCTATAAGCTATAGACTATAAGCTTTTTAGATTTTCTAGTTGAAAAAAGTTTGGTTCTTCGGTGAGTGACGAAGAACAGGAACGTCGCTTTCAATCTCGCACCATTGACCCTGCACGTCCCTGGAAACTAAGTCCCATGGATTTAGAATCGCGCGATCGCTGGATGGAATATTCTAAGGCAAAAGATACGATGTTTTCTCATACCAACATTCCAGAAGCACCTTGGTTTACAGTCGAAGCGGACAACAAAAAACGCGCTCGCCTTAACTGCCTGAGTCATGTATTAAGCAAAGTTCCTTACACTGATATGACCCCTGAAGCGATGGAGTTACCACCTCGTCGCGATGCTCCCGAACACTATATTCGTCCTCCTCGCAACGAACAGTTTTTTGTCCCCACACTCTACTAAACACTAATACTAAATTAAGCATAGGAAAATAATTATGAGTCACGAATTAATGAAGCCAAACTACAGGAATTCAATGTTAACTTTCTGCACTATTAATTACAAATAATTACAAAATTTTTAGAATTCCAAGTTTGACCCTTTACTCAGCCTGAAGATCTTCATTTGGCAGAGTCATGCCTGAAATTCTAGGCGTTCGACCGTATAAACGATCTAATACTCTTTTTACTGAAATGCGCTGCCACTGTTGTCCTCGTTTTGTAGTATAATTTTTCTGGTTGAGCCAGTCGGCAATCTGCTGAAGCGATTTTCCAGACTTGTGATGCCGTCTAATCAGTTCAATAATTTTTTGCTCGTTGGGATTATCAACTAGCTCTCCATCTACTACTCGTTGTCCAAAGGCAGGAGAGCCATAGCCCGCATAGCCTCCTTGGGCAGCTTTCGCTCTGCGTCCTTGTTCTAGTCTTTGCCAAACTTCACTATCCTGAAAATTCTCAGCAGCCATAGTCTTTACTATGTTTCTCAGCAATTTTATTCTACCCTAGCGACTTACAATTTGGTCTGATTATAAGGCGATTATATAGGTCAAACAATATTTTCTTTGAGCAAGTGTCGAGCTAGATCAGTCTCTGCTGTTGTTCCTTCAACTATTAACAAAAAACTTCCTTCTAAAATCTGCTGGCTGTATGTTTTAGCTTGCTCTGAGGTGACTCCTAAGCCAATTAATGCTCCTGTCAGTCCACCCGCAGCAGTACAAATTCCACCACTGATCAGTATAAAGGCGATCGCCGAAGATAACATGAGTTGACCCACCCCAGGCAGGGGAATCAGCTTATGACATTCGGTCTTTTGAGATAATCTTCTTGACAAGTCATAGTCGTTATGAGTATGATTAATTTATTGCAACTCATAATGAGTACGAGATAATTGAGCAAGGAGTAAACAAAACTAATGAGAGACACAGTACCAAGCGTAGTATTCAAAACCAGAGTACGTGACGAATCTGTTGAAGGGCCTAATCCTTATCGTTGGCAAGACTTGACCACAGAAGACATTTTTAAAGGCAAAAAAGTAATCGTCTTTTCTCTTCCTGGTGCATTCACTCCTACTTGTTCTTCCACTCACTTACCTGGATACGAACAACACTACGAAGATTTTAAAGCTTTAGGTGTAGATCAAATCGTCTGCGTATCAGTTAATGATGCCTTTGTGATGTTCCAATGGGGTAAACAACAGGGAGTAAACAACGTGTTTTTACTTCCTGATGGCAACGGCGAATTCACTCGCAAAATGGGGATGTTAGTTAATAAAGACAACCTGGGCTTTGGGTTGCGCTCTTGGCGTTATTCAATGTTAGTCAACGACATGAAGATCGAAAAAATGTTTATCGAGCCAGATTTCGGTGATAACTGTCCTACCGATCCCTTTGAAGTTTCTGATGCTGATACCATGTTGGCGTATTTAAAAGGCGAAAGCAAATAATGGTATAAATCATGTAGGGACATCTAATTAAATGTCCCTACGTAAATAAAACAGACATGGGAACAATTTATCTTGGTACTCTTGCTTCTTTGGGTGCAGGTTTAGAAGGTAAAGTTAAAGTCAACCAAAATTTTCAACGCATTTGGTTATTTATTATTGCTATTACAATTCATAATTTTCCCGAAGGATTAGCAGTGGGAGTAGGTTTTGGCGATGGGAGCGTTAGTCATGGATTACCCTTAGCACTAGGAATTGCTTTACAGAATATGCCCGAAGGTTTGGTAGTTGCTTTAGCATTAAGAGAGTTAGATTATTCCATCAAATATGCTTTATCGATTTCGTTACTGACTGGCTTAGTCGAACCAATTGGGGGATTAGTTGGCGCAAGTATCGTTAATTTTGGTCAGTTTTTCCTACCTTGGGGAATGTCAATCGCTGCTGGTTCAATGTTATTTGTAATAGTAGACGAAATTATCCCTGAAATAGATCGCGAAAGTATTGCTCAAGAAGGTACGCTAGGGATTATGACTGGATTTGTAGCAATGATGTTTTTGGATATTACCTTCGGTTAGTGGTCTCTTGATTTTTAATTAAGGGGTTGAGGTAAGGTAGTAGGTAGCAGGTAATGGCGAAAAGCTAACAGCTCGTCGCGTAGCGCGCCGTAGGCGTATAGCTAATAGCTAAAAACCAAGATATATCGCATCACTAATTAATTGACAAAGTACTAGTTGAATCTAGAAGGTTAAATTTTTTAAACTTAATAAACACTAAGGAGAACTAAATCATGGTTTCTACTGTTTCTAAACAAAAGCTTTACAGTACTCGCATCGACTTAGCTGAAGATATTCGAGTTAAGATAATTGAAATCTTAAACCAAACTCTAGCAGCCACTCTAGATTTAAAGACTCAAACCAAACAGGCACATTGGAACGTCAAAGGCATGGACTTTTATCAGTTACATGAACTGTTTGACGAGATGGCAACAGAACTAGAAGAATATGTAGATATGGTTGCCGAACGGGTAACAGCTTTAGGCGGTGTAGCAATGGGAACAGCCCGTATCGCTGCTGCGGAATCGATTTTACCTGAATATGTTCTAGATGCTGTATCTGGGGCAGATCATGTTACTGCTTTAGCCGATCGCTTTGGTGCTTATGCTAAACATGTCCGCGAGGCGATTAATAGTACTGATGCTCTAGGAGATTTAGACACTGCCGACCTGTATACCGAAATTTCTCGCACTATCGATAAGCGTCTTTGGTTCTTGGAAGCACATTTAGTTTAATCTTTTTTACTATTTACTGCTGATTAATAGCTATTAACTGTTAGGCCTATCTTCGGGATCAGGAATGGTAAATACCTAACCTTTGGTTTACATTCCACTTAAACTGTAAGGTAGGCGTTTTATAGACTATGAATTATGACAGATACAAAAGGTGCAGACGCGGTAGACCAAGCGATCGCACAAGGTCTTGATTTGGACGGTTCTCCTATCCCCCCTAATAAATTAGCTTTGTATAATAAAGTTATGGGATTTGAGGCAGGAAGACAAAGAAGCGGTGTGATCAATACAATGCGATCGCGCATTGTCAGAATTGGTGCAAAACATTTACCTCAAGCTGAACTCAATCAAATGTTACTAGATGCAGAATTTCCTTCTTTAAAAGATAAAGAGATTGCTTTTTACTATGGCGGTGGCGGTAAGTAGGGGAGTATAGAGAAAGTAGGAAATAGGAATTAGGAAGTAGGAAATAGGAAGTAAAAAAACCTGACTTCTGACCTCTGACTTCGTTGTCAAGCGGTTATAGGTTAAACAAAAGGAGTATATAAAAATGAGCTATGACTTTGATTTATTTGTGATTGGTGCAGGTTCAGGTGGCATTGCAACGGCTAGAAGGGCTGCCCAATATGGGGCAAAGGTGGGTATTGTAGAAAGCGATCGCCTGGGAGGAACTTGTGTTAATCGGGGTTGTGTGCCTAAAAAGTTAATGGTATACGCTTCTCATTTTCCTGCTGCCTTTGAAGAGTCGGCGGGATATGGTTGGACTGTGGGCGAAAGTAGCTTTGATTGGCACAAAATGATCACGGCTGTCAATAACGAAGTGACTCGTCTTAACGGTATCTATCAAAGGATGTTAGACAACTCGGAAGTCAAATTATATCAAGGTTATGGTCGGTTTGTAGATTCTCATACTATAGAGATTGGGGACGAAAAAGTTACTGCCGAAAAGATCTTAATTGCCGTAGGGGGAAGACCTGTAAAACCCGATCATATTTCTGGAATCGAACACGCTATTACTTCGAGAGAAATATTCCATCTTCCAGAACAACCCAAGCGCATAGTCATTATTGGTGGTGGCTATATTGGGGTTGAATTTGCCTGTATCCTTAACGGCTTAGGTTCAGAAGTTACAGTAGTCATTCGAGGTGAAAAGATTCTCACAGGTTTTGATGAAGATATTCGTGATGAAATTCAAACAGGGATGCAAAATCATGGGATTAGGATTATCAATAACTGTGATTGCGATCGCATGAAGATCGAGAAAACTGATACTGGCTTAAAAATTACTGTTCCTACTAAAGATAACCAGGAAGAAACAATTATTGCTGATGCTGCGAGTTTAGCTGCTACAGGTAGAAAGCCAAATTTGGAGAATTTAGGTTTAGAAAATACCAAAGTAGAAGTGGTTAATGGTGCAGTAGCAGTAAATGAACATAGCCAAACTGCCGAAGACCATATTTACGCGGTAGGAGACTGTACAGATCGGATTAATTTGACTCCTGTGGCAATTAATGAAGGACGGGCTTTTGCTGATACTCATTTTGGTGGACAATCACGACAGATGAGCTATGAAAATATTCCTACTGCGGTATTTACTACTCCTGAAGCAGCGACAGTAGGTTTAACCGAAGCCGAGGCGAGAGAGAAATACGGGGATGCCGTCAAGGTTTATCGTAGTAAGTTTCGCCCCATGTACTATACTCTGCCCGATAAGCAGGAAAAAACCTTGATGAAGTTAATTGTCGATACTAATACTGATAAAGTATTGGGCGCACACATGGTGGGAGATGGCGCAGCAGAAATCATTCAAGGAGTAGCGATCGCCGTTAAAATGGGGGCAACTAAAACGAATTTTGATGCCACAGTTGGTATTCATCCTAGTTCGGCGGAAGAGTTTGTAACTATGCGATAAACATGATTACTAATTACTAATTTTCAAGGGAGGTCTATTGTTGCTGTTCTATAAAGTGGGCTGCTGGACAATCTGAAGGGTTAGGCTTTGTAACTTCTTCTAGATACAACTTCGTTTCTTTGCCCCAGCTAGGAGAGTCATACCAGTGATTTAACCAAACTTGTGCTTCAACATACATTTCAGAATTTGGGGGAATTTGACAAAGATGTCTGATAGCTTCAAAAACTCTACTTTCCTTACCTAATTGGGGGGCAGCTAAGACTCTCAACTTATTAAGTGCCATTTCACAGTTGTCAGGAAAAGTTTCTAATTGTTTGGGAAAATTTGCTAGTATTTCTTGTTTATCTTTTTCTATTTGGCTTATAAGATTGAGAGAAGATTCTGGGTCTACTAAATTCAAATTGTTACAAAAATGTTCTAGTTTTTCGGTATCTGTTATAGATTCAGCAGCTAGTTGAGGTTGTACTTTGGGTTTTGATAGAGAATAGTAATTATTAATAGCTAAAATTAGAGGAATTAATAAAACAATTCCTGCTAAAACCATCCAAGAACTCATTTTCGTAATTGGTTCAGGAGCATTTGTATTGGTATTGTCAACGCTATAATTTTGCTCACTGTTAGAATAATTATCAGGAATAATAGCTTGATCTGGATTTGAGCGATCGCCTAAGGGTACGCGACTAGCGTAATCGCGCAGCGTACCCGTTTGTGGAGCAAGTCCGTAGGACTCAGGGTAATCGCTTGAAGAAGAAAGATAATTATTATTATTAGGAACAGAAGCCGAGTCATTATCATTAACTGTATTAATTGTAGTTATGGCTGCTTGTTGTAATTTAGTTGTTTGCTCAACTATCCAATCTTGGTTGAAAATTTGTTGATAAATTAAATTAGTAACTCGTAGCTGATTTCCTTCTGCAACTACGAAACCTAGAATTAATAATTCCTTTTGTACTAAAGTTGCTTGATATGTTCGATTTCCTGATAGTAAAATTTCTCGATATTCTTGCAACAGTGAAAGAGAATCACATCGTTGATTATTAACAAAGTTTTCTTTTAAAGTCCTAATGTGACTTCCTACTTGGGTAATCTGCCAATTTTTGATTACAGAGCTTTCAATAAATTGATCTACAGCATTAGCTTCTGAGCCAGCAGGAATATTAAAATCAGAGGTAGCAAAAACATGGCAGATAGTTTTAGTAAGCGTAGGATTTCCCCCTGTCCAAGCTAAAACTCGACTGAGAATGAGATCGTGGTTAGCATATTTACGTTCTAAATGTAACTTATTTTGATTATATTGCTCCAAAAAATCTAAAGAAATTAATTTCGGAGGTTTGATAGATAAAGTATCTAAAAAGAAGTCAATTGTATTTTGTTTCAACCAACCTTTCTGCACAGCTAAAGTACCAAATTTTAGCTGGTTTTGTTTTTGCTCTGTCAGAATACTTTGAATTTCTTCTTCCTTCAATAAGTCAGCATTTTTTAAATAGTAACCAATCGGAAATTGTCGTCCTTCTGTCTTTATTTTTGACCATCTATTAACAAAAAAATCAATGGTTTTTGGTTTAAGCCCTTCTTGTAAAACTAAAATTTCTCCTAGTTTCATTTTGGTGTATTTTGCTTGAATGTTAAGAGCGTTTTCTAACTGTTTTTCGGAAATTAAACCAGCATTGTGTAATAACTTTCCAATTGGCAAATTATTATTTTTTGTAGTCATTTGTATAATTTTTGTTAGTAGACGTGGGTGTAAATAAACTTAAATATAGCAATCCTGTCTGAGTTGTCAAATTCTGCTGGTGAGCGTTATTAACATTTGTTGTTTTCACGCCTGATTTAGGACTGCCATATTATAAATAAATATATATGATATGTTTTAGCGATCGCTTGTTATTCTTGAGCAATTATACACACCGTTTTAGTATGCACACTTAATTAAAGCTGATATCAGCTATTAGTAAACTTGTGCTTTTTAATACTTTATAGTCATAATTATCGTTAACAATGCAGTTTCAAGAACTTATCAGCCAACTGGGCAAAGCAGCCAGTAATAATAGTTTGAGCCTCAACCAAAACTTGAATCCTCAAATTATCGGCGTTGCTGCCATCGATCAAGCAATGGCTGGTACTTTAAGTTATGTAGAAGGGGGGAAATTTGCGGTCATGATTGCAGAAACCCAAGCCAGTGCTTTAATTCTGCCCAATGATCAAACCTTGCAAACTCAGGCATCCATTAGAAACATTGCTTGGATTGCGACTACTCAACCCAGACTGCTATTTGCTCAAGCGATCACTCTATTTTATCAGCCCTTTAAACCCTCTCCTACTATTCATCCAAGCGCAGTCATTGATCCTAATACTAAGCTAGGACAAGATGTTTATCTTGGTGCTAATGTGGTAATTTATCAGGGAGTAGCTATTGGCGATCGCGTTTGTATTCATCCCAATGTAGTAATTTATCCTGATGTAACAATCGGTAACGACACTATTCTCCACGCTAATTGTACCATCCACGAACGAACACAGATTGGTTCTGGGTGTGTAATTCACAGTGGGGCAGCGATCGGCTCTGAAGGGTTTGGCTTTGTGCCGACGGCAACAGGTTGGTACAAAATGGAACAGTCTGGTTATACCGTCCTAGAAGATGGAGTAGAAGTTGGTTGTAATAGCTCGGTGGATCGTCCTGCGGTGGGAGAAACTAGAATTGGACGTAATACAAAATTAGATAACTTGGTGCAAATTGGTCATGGTACAAAAATTGGTAGTAACTGCGCGATGGCAGCCCAAGTAGGAATAGCTGGAGGGGCAATTATTGGTGATGGAGTCTTGTTGGGTGGACAAGTTGGAGTATCAAATCAGATTAGGGTTGGCGATCGCGCGATCGCGACAGCGAAAACTGCTGTTATCAAAAATGTTGCAGCAGGAGAAATGGTTTCAGGAATACCTAATCTACCTAGTCAAATGTATCGAAAATTGTTTGTAATGTATAAACGATTACCTGAAATGTATCAGATGTACAAGGAATTAAAACGGCAGTTGAAATAATATACTTCTTGGAACAATTTTATAAACTTTGGTTGAGTCAAGTCAAAAGTCAAATGATTAACAGCTTATTGAGGGATAACAGAATCTTTAATTAATTCACTGCTAATAAAAGGTTCGGTCGCTACTTCCGCCAAGCCTACCGATTGTAATAATTCTGACCATTTTGCCCTAATCAGAGGTTGTTCTATCTGAGATTTTGCTAATACGGCTAAAGCATCATACCAAAATCCTTGTTGATGATATAGTTCAGCTTGCTCGATCACAGTAGCAGAATTTAGTTTTTGTTGACTAGCAGTATTGATCGCTTCTTGACGTAGCCAACCTTCGACTACTAGATCCCGAGAACGTTGCTGAGGATTACAGATCAATGAAAAGTACCAATGGTAATTATGCTCATTTTCGAGTAAATTTGAGTTAATATCACCAGGAATTTCTACACTCATCATTCCTTGACCTTTTGTCGTCATAAAAGCTTCATAGATCAGTTCATCTTGTTCGTTACGCACCACAAATTCTATAGTTTTTTGGCTATTAACTTGAGGTACATAAAAAAATAGCTGAGGTGACTCAGAAGCATTGATTCCAATATTTTGTTCAGGAATTAAGGCAATTAAATGACGATTATCATCAGCAGATAGGCAATTATCGCCACGCCCCCTACTTCCTCCATCTCGACGATGGGTTGGCAAGCCATAATTAGAATTAGCTTTCTTACTATTAGCTGTTGTCCTATTAGCTGTTGTCTTTTCTGCTGTAGCTTGATTAGCAAAACCTATTAGTACTAGATTTGCCAAAATCAAGATATTTAAAAAATTATTAAAAGCCAAGAATATTATTTTACTTTTAAACATTATTAATTAATCACAGAATTTTAGGTATCAATATATATTGACATAATAGTATTTTTAAATAATAACTGTCCAGTTTTTTCTTGCTCTATTATACTAGTGTTAACTTAATTTTTATTTTCTCAACCTAGTAAATAATTATATTATTATATTTTAATTCAAATAACTAGTGCTTAGTAATTTTACGTAAGTAAATTTTGTTATTAAAGTTATCTTGGATTTATTAAATATTTTAATAATAATTAATTGCTAATAACGACCGTTTTTTAATCTTTAATAATTCTTAGATTATGATTAAAAATAATAAAAAATAAAATAAATAACTAATTAACCTCAATATAACAATTTTGACAACTTAGATAAGATCGCTATATATTCCTTTTAAACTTAAACTTAAACAACTTATTGTTCATTATCAAAACTATTAGTACTATAGCACTTCTAAATAATCCGTGAAAAAATTACAAATTAAACTTCTTTCATCTTCCTTCTAAAAATAGCTTGTGTTCACAAATCAAATAAGATTGCTCTAAATGAAATTAAAACTTTATTCTCTAAATACTAAATATCTCAATTTTAAGCAAGCGAAAAATCTCTTAGATACTTATATTGTTTCATTGCTATTACTAACTATTTTTATAACTACGATAGTTTTAGGAATTAGACGGTTGTCAGGATTACAAGCTTTAGAATTACTTACCTATGATTGGATGGTTAATTTACAGTCTAAAAATGCTACCGATCCAAGATTACTAGTAGTAGAAATTACCGATAAAGATATTGAACAGCAAAATAGTTGGCCGATTACAGATAAAACTATTGCTCAATTATTGAAAAACTTACAACAACATCAGCCGAAAGTTATTGGCTTTGATTTATATCGAGAAGTTGCCTATCCACCAGACACCGTAGTCCTGAGACAAGAACTACAAAAAGACAATGTGGTGGTTATCCAATTATTGGGTAATGGCGAAAATAGTGTTTCTGCACCACCAGGAGTAGCTAGAGAACAAATTGGTTTTAATGATGTTGTCGTAGATCTTGATGATGTACTGCGTCGTAATCTAATGTATGTCAAGTTAGGGGAAAATCAAGATCAAGAATTATATTCCTTTGCTTTACGTATAAGTCTGAAATATTTAGCAGAACGTAATCTGCAATTTCGAGTTGACGATCGCGCCTTGCAAATTGGAGACACAACTTTTCCCACTCTTGAGACGAATTCAGGTGGTTATCAACTAGAGCCTTCAGAGACCGCAGGCTGGCAAACTTTAATTAATTATCGTTCTCCCGATGTTGCCCGACGAGTTACCCTAACGGAAGTATTAACAGGCAAGGTCGATCCCAGTCTCATTAAAGACAAGATTGTTTTAATTGGTACTAGTGCGCCAAGCATTAAAGATATCTTACCGACTCCCTATCGAGGCTCTCAAAGTTATATGCCTGGGGTAGTAGCTCATAGTCAGATGGTCAGCCAAATTTTAAACGTTGTCTTAGATAATGCCCCTTTACTTTGGTTTTGGTCTGAGGGGATTGAAAATTTATGGATTTGGGGGTGGTCTTTATTGGGGGCTGTGATCGCCTGGAAACTTAGACACCCTCTATCAATCGTAATCGTAAACATTATTAGTATTAGCGGATTATGGGGTATTTGTTTGACTATCTTTGCTTTGGGGGGATGGATTCCTAGTGTTCCCGCTGCTTTAGCCTTAGTGATTACTAGTGGTAGTGTCCTGGGTTATAAATCACTTTATAATCTTTTTTATGATGGTTTAACTGGACTTCCCAATCGCAGTTTATTTGCCAAACAATTAAAAGAACTGCAACCAAGAAATCGCTTCAAATCCCAAGAATTCATTGCCATTCTCTGTCTTGATTTAGATCGATTTAAACTAATTAACGATGGTTTAGGATATCAAGCGGGCGATCGCATTTTACTAGCGACAGTCCAACGTTTACAGACACTTTTAGATCCGAAAGCAATTTTAGCGAGAGTCGGGGCAGATGAATTTGCGATCGCCTTTAAAACTAGTGAAGATACTACAGAAGCGATTGAAGTGGCAAACAAATTAAATCAAGAATTAGCTATTCCTTTTCAACTGCAAGAACAAAATATATTTACCTCTGCCAGTATTGGTTTAGCTCTTAATCGTCTTGACGAAGATTTTCAACCAAAAGAGCTATTACAAGCTTCCCATACAGCCATGTATCAAGCCAAAGCAGCAGGAAAAAGCCGACATGAAGTATATGCCACAAAAATGCATGAACAGGCATTAAAACGATTGCAATTAGAAGCAGACTTAAACCAAGCGATTATTAATCAAGAATTTGAACTTTATTATCAGCCGATAATTTCCCTGACTACAGGCACAATATCTGGGTTTGAAGCACTTGTACGTTGGCAGTCTCCCACCAGAGGTTTTATCTCGCCTGGGGCATTTATTCCCGTTGCCGAAGAAACAGGTTTGATTATACCAATGGGAGAATGGATTTTAGCTACAGCTTGCCAACAAATGCAGACATGGAAGCAAAAATTTGCCGATGCTCATTCGGTAATGATGAGTGTTAACCTTTCTAGTCGGCAGTTTGCTCAAGCTAATTTAATCGAACAAATTCAACACACCTTAGCCATCACAGGCTTAGATCCAGTTAACTTAAAATTAGAAATTACTGAGAGTATGGTAATGGACGATGTAGAAAATACTATTATTTTGCTACATCAGTTAAAAGAATTAAATATTAAAATTAGCATGGACGATTTTGGCACAGGGTTTTCTTCTTTTAGTTATCTCCATCGCTTTCCCACTGATAGCCTCAAGATAGATCGTTCTTTTGTGAGTAATATGAGTCAAGGGAACAAAAATTTGGAGATTGTTAACACCATCGTTATTTTGGCTCATAAACTAGGGATGAATGTGATTGCTGAAGGTATTGAAACGGCAGAGGAAAAAGAAATTTTACAGAATTTCCACTGTGAATATGGACAGGGATATTACTTCGCCAAACCTTTGTCTAAAGAAGATGCTACCGAGTTGTTTGCTAATAATACTCAATGGAATGATTAAATGCTAAAATGAAAGCCAAACTTTGAGCTTGACTCTCACTTATTGTAGTACCCCCAAGGGAATTTGAATCCCTGTCGCCTCCGTGAAAGGGAGGTGTCCTAGG
>CAYMWC010000138.1:0-15491 GCA_964393695.1 uncultured Pleurocapsa sp. | reverse complement strand
CATACAAACTCAAGGTATGGAAACCAAGGAAGAGAGATACCCAACTTAAGTGAGAGATAATCGCTTCTTTATGCTGTAATGCTCTTGATAATACGTTGTTTTTATTTGCTTCGGGGTCGTAATCTCTAACCAGAAAAATTGCGCCGTGAGCAAATGCACCAACCATCAAGAAACCAGCAATATATTGGTGGTGAGTATATAAAGCTGCTTGAGTCGTATAGTCTCTAGCAATAAAGGCATAAGACGGTAGCGAGTACATATGCTGCGCTACCAAAGAAGTAACAGTACCCAAACTAGCCAAAGCTAGAGCCAACTGGAAGTGTAACGAGTTGTTTAAGGTATCGTATAGTCCTTTATGTCCTTCACCCAAACCGCCTTGAGGTGGCTTGTGAGTATCAAGGATCTCTTTAATACTGTGACCAATACCAAAGTTGGTACGGTACATATGTCCAGCAATAATAAAGATAACTGCGATCGCCAAATGGTGATGTGCAATATCTGTCAACCAGAGGGACTCAGTTTGGGGATGGAAACCACCCAAGAAAGTCAAAATAGCTGTTCCTGCTCCCTCAGAAGTACCAAATACATGACTAGCAGTGTCAGGATTCTGAGCATATGCACCCCAATTCAGGCTAAAAAATGGTCCTAAACCGGCAGGATGAGGAGGGGTGGAAAGAAAGTTATCCCAACCTACGTGCTGTCCGCGAGATTCGGGGATAGCAACGTGAACGAGGTGTCCTGTCCAAGCCAAAGAACTTACCCCAAACAAACCTGCTAGATGGTGGTTGAGGCGAGACTCAGCATTTTTAAACCAAGCCAAGCTAGGACGGAATTTCGGCTGCAAATGCAGCCAACCAGCAAACAAGAAGATCGAAGATAAGAGCAACAAGAAGATCGATCCTTGGTATAGCTCTTGATTGGTAGTCATCCCAATGGTGTAAAACCAGTGGTATACACCAGAATAGGCAATGTTTACTGGGCTAGAGGCACCGCCTTGAGTAAAGGCATCGATCGCGCCTTCTCCAAAGTGAGGATCCCAAATCGCATGGGCGATGGGACTAGTATTTAAGGGATCTTTAATCCACTGTTCAAAGTTACCTTGCCAAGCTACATGGAACAGGGTACCGGAAGTCCACAAGAAGATGATGGCGATGTGACCAAAATGAGAGGCAAAAATCTTTTGATAAAGATTTTCTTCAGTCATACCATCATGAAGCTCAAAGTCATGAGCAGTGGCAATTCCGTACCAGATCCGACGAGTAGTCGGGTCTTGTGCCAGATCCTGGCTAAATTTCGGGAATTTAGTTGCCATAGGTTATGGGTAGAATTCTCCTGTTGAGGTTAAAAATGAGCTAAGTACTAATACTATTGCTCGCTCATTTCTGGCTTTTAGTTACTACCGTCAATATTTAGTTATTGCTGGATAGTAATTTTGTTAAAACACGGCTGTTAATTCAAGTCCAGAGCTTTTAAAACCATCTTAAAAGCCTGTTTAGTTTTGAATCTTGACCAATCACCGTTACATTTTCTTTACTGCAATTAATTCTGAACCAAAGCTCAAAATCTGGGTTTGTCAATCTTACAAGATAATTAAATCCGTCCTGTAAGACTGACATAACTTTCTAAAAGTGCTTACAAAGAGAGCGTCCTAGCTAAGAAGAATGCCCAAGTAGTAACAATTCCTCCTAATAGGTAGTGAGCTACACCTACTGCACGACCTTGAGTAATACTCAAAGCGCGAGGTTGAATTGCTGGAGCTACTTTTAGTTTGTTGTGTGCCCAAACGATTGACTCAATCAATTCTTGCCAATATCCACGTCCACTAAAGAGGAACATCAAACTAAAGGCGAAGACGAAGTGACCTGCCAGGAACATAATTCCATAGGCAGATAGAGCCGAACCGTAGCTGTTGATAACTTGAGAAGCTTGCGCCCACAAGAAATCGCGCAGCCAACCGTTAATACAAATTGCACTTTGGGCAAAGTTGCCTGCCGTGATGTGAGATACAGTACCGTCTGGTGCCACTGTACCCCATACATCCGACTGCATCTTCCAGCTAAAGTGGAAAATTACGACCGAGATCGAGTTGTACATCCAGAACAAGCCAAGGAACACATGATCCCAAGCTGATACTTGACAAGTACCACCACGACCAGGACCATCGCAAGGAAAGCGGAAACCGAGGTTGCCTTTGTCAGGAATTAGACGAGAACTGCGAGCGTAAAGTACACCTTTCAACAGAATCAAAGCAGTTACGTGGATCGTAAAGGCGTGAATATGGTGAACCATAAAATCAGCAGTGCCTAAAGCGATCGGCATCATTGCTACTTTTCCACCAACGGCGATTACATCACCGCCAAAAACATAACTCGCTGGCTCAAGCGCAGTTGGAGCTGTGTTTCCTGGTGCCAAAGTATGCAGGTTTTGTACCCACTGAGCAAAGATTGGCTGTAATTGAATTGCTGTATCAGAGAACATATCTTGGGGACGACCCAAAGCTCTCATGGTGTCGTTGTGAATGTACAGACCAAAGCTGTGGAAGCCTAAGAAAATACATACCCAGTTAAGGTGAGAAATAATTGCGTCGCGAACGCGAAGTACGCGGTCAACTACGTTATTGACATTCTTCGCTGGGTCATAGTCGCGCACCATATAGATTGCAGCGTGCGCTCCCGCACCAACAATAAAGAAGGCCCCGATCCACATATGGTGAGTAAACAGCGATATCTGAGTAGCATAATCGATCGCCATATAAGGATAAGGAGGCATCGCGTACATATGCTGGGCAACAATGATTGTTAGTGAACCGAGCATTGCTAAGTTAACTGCCAGCTGTGCATGCCAAGAGGTTGTCAATATTTCGTATAAACCTCTGTGACCTTCTCCACCGAACAATAAGGGATCGCCTTTGTGACCATCTAAAATTTCTTTCATGCTGTGACCAATACCAAAGTTGGTACGGTACATATGTCCAGCAATAATAAACAGTACAGCCAGAGCTAAATGGTGATGCGCCGTATCAGATAACCATAAACCACCAGTCACGGGATTCAAGCCACCTTTAAAAGTCAAGAAGTCAGAATATACGCCCCAGTTGAGGGTAAAGAAAGGTCTTAACCCTTCGGCAAAACTAGGATATAACTCCGCCATCAAATTCCTATTCAGGATAAACTCGTGCGGTAGAGGAATATCTGCTGCTGCGACTCCTGCATCCAACATTTTGTTGATTGGAAGAGATACGTGAATTTGGTGTCCAGCCCAGCCAAGACAACCTAAGCCTAATAAACCAGCCAAATGGTGGTTCATCATTGATTCCACATTTTGGAACCATTCCAGCTTGGGCGCTCGTTTGTGGTAATGGAACCAGCCAGCAAAGATCATCAAAGCAGCCATTACTAATCCACCAATAGCCGTGCAGTATAACTGAAAGCTATTAGTGAATCCAGAAGCTCTCCATAGATAAAAGAAACCTGATGTAATTTGGATTCCATGGAATCCACCACCTACATCAGCATTAAGAATATCTTGACCTACAATAGGCCAAACTACCTGCGCACTAGGCTTAATCACAGTGGGATCTGTCAGCCAAGCTTCGT
Source organism: uncultured Pleurocapsa sp. (assembly GCA_964393695.1). Lineage (GTDB taxonomy): Bacteria > Cyanobacteriota > Cyanobacteriia > Cyanobacteriales > Xenococcaceae > Waterburya. Next base: position 11,895 of record CAYMWC010000138.1, on the reverse strand, counting down.
AGTTGGAAAAGCGAGCTCCATGGAAATACATTCCGCTTAACCAAACAAAAACCACCGCTAGATGACCAAAGTGCGCGCTAAATATTTTTCGCGAAATATCTTCTAAGTCACTGGTATGACTGTCAAAATCATGAGCATCAGCGTGAAGATTCCAGATCCAGGCGGTAGTCTTAGGACCTCTGGCTAAAGTTCGGTCAAAGTGACCTGGTTTGCCCCACTTCTCGAAAGAAGTAGGAACTGGATCTACATCAACTGTTACCTTGACTTTCGCCTCTTCTTTTTGAGGACTGATTGTCATGAGGATTCTCCTCTCAGGGCAATAGATTTTAGATTTAGATTTTCCTATTCCAAGGAAATAGGTTTTTTATTATGTAAAAAGATCAGCGAAAATCACTGCTTTTTATATAACCTTAGCTAGCTTTTACCCATAAATTTTAGGTTTAAGCTACAGGCATTACTGTATATGATCTTAAGACTCAGATATCGGCATTCTTGGGAAAGCTTAACAAAATTTTAAATGGATGTGATTATTGATTTGATAAGGCTTCTACCTTCAGGTATTTTCAGCAAAAGTATACAAAACACAAATTATCTTTACAAAAAGCAATAGAGATAGATGACTTAAAACCGCCTTGATCCTGATGTAATTTAGTAAGGGATAAGGATTGCTTGAAATTTCCTTAAAAACTGTAATTTTTTTTATTTAGTAAGTTATAGATAGACATCAATGAAAACTATTAAATTATGCTTATTGATAATCTGCTTGAGTTATTTGGCAAGCTGTGGACAAGTTAGTGCTAATAAGTCTACAGAGGACAATTACTCTTTTAATAAACTAAGCGATCGCCTAAATACCACAATTCAATCAAAATTAAATAATAGTAATCTAGCTGAAACCCCGACACCCAAAATTATTAAAGAGTTAAATAAACAATTAGAACAGTACAATCCCCAGGTCAAAATTATTGCGCCTCAGCCAAAACAAATAATTAATCAAACTAATGTTAGTATCCAATTACAAGTAGATGACTTGCCTCTGTTTCAAGATGACCAACTCAAGCTGGGCAATCATCTTAACCTAATTTTGGATAACGAACCTGCGCGCCCAATTTACAATTTAGACAAGTCAATAATTCTCGAAAACTTAACTCCAGGCACACACTCCCTGAGAGTTTTTGCTGTTCGTCCTTGGGGTGAGAGTTTTAAAAATGATGGAGCTTATGCTCAAACCACTTTTAGTGTTTTAACTGAAACTAACAATAATCAGCCAGATCCGAATCTTCCCTTACTAACTTACAGTCATCCTACAGGGACTCTGGGGGCAGAGCCGATGATGCTCGATTTCTATTTAACCAACGCTCCTTTACACGCGATCGCTAAAAATAATCCTCGGCTTAAAGACTGGCGTATTAAAGCAACTATTAATGGCACAAGTTTTCTCCTCGAAAATTGGCAGCCTGTTTATTTGACAGGATTTAATAAAGGTGAAAATTGGATTCAATTGGAGTTAATTGACGAAGAAGGCAACAGTATTGAAAATACTTTTAATAATACTGTTAGGGTAATTAATTATAATCCACAACAAACAGATACTTTAGCTAAGTTAGTAACTAATAAAATATCTTTAGCAGAAGCTCAACCAATAATTGAACCAAAATCTGACCTTCAGCCAGTCGAAACACCAGAAATAAGCGAGCCTAGTATAAAAACAGAAGCAGAAACCGAACCAAAGGTAGAAAAAACAACTAAGGCGGTTGCTCCCCTAGAAGAAACTACAGTAGAAGAGCAAACAGAAGATTATAATTCCCAACCAACTCCAGAAAAAGATACCAAAAAAGTTATTACTGAAATTACTAAAAAACCTGTAACAATTCCTGCCCCAGCAATTAAAAAGATTGAAGAAGTAACTGACACAAAAAAAGATATTATCATAGACGAAAAAAATGAAAAAACGCCAATAATAGAATCTACCAAATCCAAAGTAATTACCATTACCGAAGACAACTCAGATTCATCTACCCCAATCGCAAATCTGGAAATTCCTCAACCAGAATCAGTAGAAATTACTGAAGACGAGATTGCGATTACTGTTCCTAGTACAGAAACAATCGCAGCACCAGAATCCACAACAGCAGCACCTGTATGGTGGAAAAAGTTACTCGTCGGTTTGCGTCAGAAACTAGAAGGTTTAGTCAAAATGTTGCCTAACGAAGTTTAATTTTAAATGTAATGTAATGATAAAGCGATCGCGTTTCTTAGAGGTAGGTTGGGTAGAGAAACGAAACTTGTCCTTGATATTGGCGATCGCATCGATAGCTAAACCAACTTTTAATCAATTGTTTAAGATTATGCCAATTTATGATATCATTGCTATCATAAAGAGCTTATTTGTCTCTTAAATCAAAGATAGTCTATGGCAAATTTAATCGTCCGAAATATAGATGAATCGATTGTAAAAGCCTTAAAGAAACGGGCGAGTCTTCATGGGGTGAGTGCCGAAGCCGAACACCGCAAAATTTTAGAACAGGTATTGCTGCAACCAAAGAAAAAATCATTTGCAGAAGTTTTGATGCAGATTCCTAATGTAGGGAATAATTCAGACTTTGAGCGAGTACAGGATGATAGCACCAGAGATGTATTTGATTGACACCAACATCATTAGTGAACTACGCAAAAAAAGCAAAGCCAATCCTGGCATTATAAAATTTTTCCAGCAAGCTGTCGATCAAGAAACTCATCTATTCATCAGTGTCATCACTATTGGCGAGTTGCGTCGAGGAGTTGAACTTATCAGATATCGAGGCGATATCACTCAAGCAAACCATCTCGAAAACTGGTTACAAACTGTGTTAGCAGACTACGCAGATCGTATTTTGGATTTTACCGAACTTGAGGCTCAGGTTTGGGGAAGATTGCGTGTACCTCATCCCCAAAATTCCCTAGACAAACAAATTGCTGCTACTGCACTTACTTGTGGCTTAACTTTGGTTACTCGAAATGTGCGAGATTTTGAAAATACAGGAGTTCCACTGCTAAACCCTTTTGGGGTAGCTGATAAATAAATTCAGAAATAAGTGCGATCGCTTGAAAAACAAAATTACAATAAGCTTTAAACTAAGAAAGATAAAGCTTATAGCTAAAGCCGTAGGCTTTGTAAATCCAAAATCTTTTTAACAAATAGAGAATTTCAGTGACTTTTACCTTTACAATAATTTACTGCACTGACTCAAGCAAAAATAATTTAGAGCCAAAGGTTTGAAGATATTGATGAAATTAGCCAATCATTTGTCAATCTCAACCTGAAAGAATTGGGCTTACAGATCAAACAAACAAGACTCAAAGGGAATTAGACTACAAATTCATGACTATGGCAAAAGTTCTCGTCTCCGATCCTATCGATCAAGCTGGTATCGATATCCTCTCGCAAGTAGCCGAAGTAGACGTAAAAACCAAGTTACCTGTAGAAGAACTTATTAAAATAATTCCCGAATATGATGCTTTAATGCTGCGATCGGGTACTAAAGTTACAGCAGAAGTTATAGAAGCTGGGAAACAACTAAAAATTATTGGACGTGCAGGAGTAGGAGTAGACAACATTGACGTTCGGGCTGCAACTCGTCATGGTATTGTTGTGGTCAACTCTCCAGAAGGTAACACGATCGCTGCTGCTGAACACGCTTTGGCAATGATGTTAGCCTTATCACGTCAAATTCCTGATGCTAACCAATCTGTCAAAAGTGGTAAATGGGAACGCAAAAAATTCGTTGGTAATGAAGTTTACAAAAAAACTTTAGGTGTAGTTGGTTTAGGTAAAATTGGTGCGCACGTTGCTAAGGTAGCACGAGCAATGGACATGAAGTTATTAGCCTATGATCCATTTGTATCTACTGATAGAGCGGAAAGGCTGGGTTGTAGTTTGGTAGATTTAGATTTACTGTTCAAAGAGTCAGATTATATTACCCTACACATTCCCAAAACTCCAGAAACAGCTAATTTGATTAATGCTGAAGCACTGGCGAAAATGAAACCCCACGTCAGGATTATTAACTGCGCCCGTGGTGGAATTATTGACGAGGCAGCCTTAGCTGAAGCACTCAAAGCAGAGAAAATTGGTGGTGCAGCCCTAGATGTATTCAAGGATGAGCCTTTAGGAGAATCACCACTAACTGAAATCGGTTCTAATTTAGTTTTAACCCCTCATTTAGGAGCATCTACTGCCGAAGCACAAGTTAATGTGGCGATCGATGTGGCAGAGCAAATTAGAGATGTTTTACTGGGGCTACCTGCACGCTCGGCGGTGAATATTCCTGGTTTAAATCCTGAAGTAATGGAGAAATTACGACCATATCTCAGATTGGCAGAGACTTTAGGTACAATGGCTGGGCAGCTAGCTGGAGGCAGAATTAATGAATTTAATATCCGCTTACAAGGGGAATTGGCTAATAATGATAGTCAACCTTTGATTGTTGCTGCTTTAAAAGGATTATTGTCTCAAGCATTGAGAGAGAGAGTAAACTATGTCAATGCTGCTATAGAAGCTCAAGAAAGAGGTATTAGAGTTATTGAAACTAAAGATAGCTCAACTCGCGATTATTCTGGTGGCTCGTTACATATAGAAGCTCAAGGTGCTAATGGTAAACATTCAGTTACAGGAGCATTATTAAGTGAGGGAGAAATACGAATTACCAGTTTAGATGACTTTCCAATTAATGTTCCCCCTAATGATCATATGTTGTTTACTTTACACAGAGATATGCCTGGAATTATTGGTAAAATTGGCTCTCTTTTGGGAAGTTACAACGTCAATATCGCCAGTATGCAGGTAGGTCGTAAAATTGTCAGAGGGGAAGCAGTAATGGTTCTGAGTATCGATGATCCTTTACCTGAAGGAATTTTACAGGAAATTACCAAAATCGAAGGTATTCGCGATGCCTATACTGTTAAATTATCAGTTTAAAATTTAAGCTGGTAAAGGTCTAGCAACTATTCATTGATGGGTTAAGATTAGCTTCTAGCTTTTAGCTATTAGCTTTTCATTAACTAACCCCACTTGACAAACACTGTACTCAACTCAATGGTCTGAGTAAAGACGAGTTGATGACGCTGATTAAACTAATGTGTACAATTCGTAGGGAATGAAAATTACCACGATTTTATTAGATGAAGTTTATCAAAGATCGATAAACTCTATTAACAGGACTTGAGGATCGGATATTTCTTGATATTCGGCAGCTTTAGACTCTATTTGTTTTAATTGTCCTAAAGCTAAACTACAGGGAAAACCATAAGCTGCTTTAACGCGATCGCTGGCAATATTTAGAGCAATCCGAGATTTTTCGACAAATTCAGTTAGTTTATATTTTTCGCCTGGGGTAAAGTATTGTTTAACCACTAAAGAAGGGGAATAACAATCTTGTTGAGTACCATCGGGCCATTCGATTTTAAAGTGCGTTTCGGGCATAGTATTTAATGGATAATTGATAATTGATAATTTTTAATTTTGTAATAGTTTTGAGTATTGTTTTAAATGCATTTTGGCGGATTTTTGCCAGGAGTATTGAGCAGGGATATGTTTGCTGTGGTTGATTAGTTTTTGAGTTGTGTTTTGATCTAGTATATCGAGCATTGCTTGAGCGATCGCAACATGGGAATGGGGATCGACAAGGAAAGCTGATTGATGACTGAGAAACTCCGTAAAAGGTGGGATATTGGCGGTGATTACGGGTAGTCCTGAAGCGATCGCTTCTAATAAGACTAGTCCCCAACCTTCTTTGATTGAGGGAAAGACAAAGACATCCGCACAGCGATATAAGACTGGTAAATCTTGATCTGCTATGACTCCAGGCAAGATTAAAGATGTATCAAGATTGATATTATGCTGTTGAGCAAGCTGAAAAAATTCTTGGCGATAGGGTTCATAGTCGAAGAGAGTTTCACCACCAGCGATAACTAACTGTGCTTGAGGATAAGTTGTTAATATTTCTATAAAAGCTTGTAAAAGTTTTAAGGAATTCTTGCGAGGTTCAATTCCGCCAATTGTTAAGTAAACTGGGTTGCCTGTAATCCCTAATCTTTGTTTGAGTTCGGTTTCTAAACCATTAGCTTGACTAGAAAATCTTTGGGTATTAATGCCATTAAGAACTACTGGTGCAGATACTTGGTATTGTTGTTGTAATTGCTGCTGCCAATATTGGGATACACACAAACATAAATCTGGTTCTAAGATCGAGCGATCGTGACACGCTTGTAAATAGGGGCTATTAAACTGGTCGATATGGTGAACAGTACGGATAAAATGAGGAATCATTGGGTGATTACCCTTCGGGTACGCTATGCGATCGCCTTCGGCGCAGCAAAGCTGTTCGCGCAATATTTTTAAAGCGTTAGCACTAATACAATCTTGAGCATGGTAGATATCGTATTTAAGCTTTTCCTGACTCAAATAATCAACAAACTCATTAATTCTTTGTTTAATTAGCTGATCGACTGAATCACAATTATCATCAGCTAATTCTCCTGACAACAGCAATTGACGATCTGCTATAGGCTTGGTAGGTACTAATTTACTAGGAAAATTTAAAGGACGATGAAAGCCAAGATTATCTTTATCCAAAGCATAAACGCAAACATCTTGCCCTTCATTATGTAGAGCTTCTGCCAATTCTAAAGTATGAATAACTCCGCCTCTTGGTTTGGTAGAGTAAGTAAATAGAGCAATTTGGATCATCGATCTTGGTTTTTTGAAAATTATTTAGCAATTAAATAGATTTTTGTAATCCGAAATACAGGATCGAAATCGAATTTGCCTCTCAATAAAATTATTAGCTAATTTTTATTTCTTTGTCTTGTGTCTAATGAAAATAATGATCTCCTAATTAATCCTACTAGACTGATACTGGAACTCCAAAATATTAATCTTTTGATTCAAAGTTTATCTGGTTGTCTCGAACCAGAAGCGATCGCCAATAAAATAACCGATAGTTTAGTAGATAAATTTAACTGTGCTTTTGTACGCATTTGGATAGTTGAAAGCGATCGCACTTCCATAAGGTTAGTAGCTTCTTCAGGGTTATATACTCGTATTAATGGTGATTTTGCTTCAGTGCCAATGGGTGCTTATAAAGTCGGCAAAATTGCTCAAACTTGTAATCCTTTTTTAAGTAATCAATTAGCTAACGAACCTTGGGTAAAAGATCGAGAATGGGCGATCGCCAACAAAATTTGTGGTTTTGCTGGTTTACCTCTAGCTATTAGAGGACAAGCAATTGGGGTGCTAGCAGTTTTTAGTCATCAATCGATGCAGGAGGAGTTTTTAGAAGCCTTAAGAATACTTTGTGGTTCTGTAGCGGTAGCTCTTAACAATGCCTTACTATATCAACAAAAACTACAAGCTCATAGTCAAGCCTCTCCGTTCAACTCATCTCCAGGCAATTTAGAATCTTTCTTAAATATCCCTCTATCTGAGCAAATATCGGCTATTTTAACCCATGTTCGTTTAATTTTAGTTGGCACAGAAAAACCTTTAAATATTTCCCACAACTATATCCTCTTAAAAACCGCTGAAGTTCTTAAAGCTAAAAACTGTAATTATTGTCGCTTAACTTACGAAAGCGATCGCCTATCTTTAGAAGCAATGCTAGTTTTGGATACAAGTTTAATTCTGCAAATAGAAACAGCTTTCCAAAATATTGCTCTGATTGTTAATAGTATGGGTGGCAAATTACAAATCAATACCGCCGATCAAAACATAATCCAAATTACATTATCTCTTCCAGATAACTATCAGCAGCAAATAACTGTATCCTTGTCTGAGCGAGAACAAGAAATAATGCAACTTCTTGCCCAAGGATTACGGGATCAAGAAATAGCCCAAAAACTATTTATCAGCGATCGCACTGTTAGATTTCATATTAATAATACCGTGAGCAAACTCAATGTCCGTACTCGTATTCAAGCTGTACTTAAAGCATATTCTCAGGGATTAATTAGGGCTTCCTAAGTTAATTAGGTAAGCTGTCAGGTATTTAATTTGTTGCTTGAGATTGACGGGGTGACGGGGTGACGGGGTGACGGGGAGAGAGTTTAATGGTTTATTGTCTAAGGTCATCATACACAATTTTAATGCGTACAAGCTTATTAGTTGACATATACTATTTCTACTTAACTTGTCACCAATGCCCATGACTCATTTTTTTTCTGTTCCAAAAGCTGCTACATAATAAAATAACAAACATTCAATATTTAACTCAAGTTATGGCTCACAACAAACCCTTAAGAGCAACTAAAACCGAACAGTATCGTTCTTACACAGTTTCTGAACATCAAAGAAAGATGTATGAACGAGTCTATAAATTTGTTTGCAATGGCTGCGATCGCATCGTTGAAAGGAACAGTTACGCTGTCTGCTGTCCTATTTATGGCAACGAATGTAACGGTAAAGCTAGTCAATGTCGTCGCAGTAAATAGATGATTATGGAACAGATCGAAAGAGAAATGGCACTTGAGTCTTTAACCAATCTTGAAAGCTATTATCAATCTCGCTACGAACATTATCTAGCAATGGCAACCTCGGCTAAAGATAATCGAGAGCGTGTTCAATTATTGCTACAAGACCTTTTGAGAAATGACATAACCTCAGAACATCACCTGCTTGAATCTAGCACCATCAATCAACAACATTCGCCACAATTGATCGAACCCCAAAACTCAAATAACAGACAAACTTCACTTGAATTGCCTTTGACAGCATCCTTATCAGAGAATTCATTTGCTCAAAAAGCAGTCGATGAAGATAATTGTGTGCCGATGGGAGCAACACAAATGAGACGGTTTCTTCAAAATCTATCAAAAGCCATCTCAGTCATTGAGTCAATGTCCAATTTCGATTCAGGTAAAACATTACATCAAAACTACTTACATAAAATTCTCAATCATGAGTTAGAACAAGAGTTAAGTGTCGATTTAGTGGAGTTATATCTTGATGAGGCAATAGCTAGAGGTTTTATAGAACGTGATCAGTTTGACAATCACTGTTATCTAGCCAAGTCGAGCGATCATCAGAAAGAGCTAGCTTCGAGTGAACAAAACTTTGATGTCGCCCAACAAATCGTCCCCAACGCCACTGAAAATCATGTTGCGGGTAACTTTAAGAGTCAAAACCCAAAGCCCTATAACTTACCCCACTCGACTAAATTAAAACCAACGCTATTAGAAACAGTTACTCACTACATCGCAAATTGTAATCCTCGAAGCTTTTCTATAGAAGATCTAGTCAACTATCTCTATACTCAGAAGCAACAATCTAAATGGTCACAAGCTAAGAAGAATAAAGTTCGCGGCTGTATTTCTAATGTTTTAGGTCGCAAAGCTTATTTAAACAAATATTGGTCACGAATTCGTCCTGGTGTTTATCAACCTGAGTTTAAATCCGAATTGACTTGATTTCTTAAGTGTTAAACTAGCTTAAAGTTAAGCAACTCCTAGTCAATGTTCGAGCTACAAGAACCAACACCATTTTCTTATCTCAAGCAATTAAGTCCAATCCACAGATTTGGAAGAGTTGCCGAGACAACAATTGAGCAAATTCACCCTTTGCCATCAACATTAAATAAAGATTCAATCAAAGTTTTAAGTTGGAATATTGCTAAAAATAATTATGATAGCCAGTGGCGCAAAGATTTTCTGACAATTATCCAACAATATCAACCAGATAAGATTTTTTTGCAGGAAGTTCGCCTTTGTGCGCTCAAACAAGAAATTCCTGAACTAGCTTCAATGGGCTGGATTTTTGCCCCAAATTTAATTGATAATTTACATAATACCTATTCAGGAGTGTTAACCGCGACCATCAGCGATCGCCTCTATAGTCAAGCTATAATTACTCAACATCAGGAACCTGTCACTAAAACCCCGAAAGTTTCTTTATTTGTTGAATATGCTTTAGATGACGGGCAAACCCTCTTAGCAGTTAATACTCATTTAATTAACTTTGTTGAAACTAGTAAATTTCAGGCTCAAATACAAGCGATCGCAGCAGTAATAGCCCAACATCAAGGCGCGGTAATTCTCTCAGGAGACTTTAATACTTGGAATTTGCCCCGTTGGTTATTATTATTAGACATGACTACTAAATTGGGTTTAACTCCTGTGGCTTTTCCTTGGATGGAAGCCCAAAAAATTAAACGCTTTTTATTATCTCCGCCTCTCGACTATATTTTTTATCGAGGACTTAAACAAAAATCGGCTAACGCCAAGGTAATTGATAACATTACTTCTTCGGATCATAATCCTTTGCTGGTTGAGTTTTATCTTTAAAATTTAAAAATAAATGCTAATAGGGATTAATATCGTTTCCATCTTTAGTATTGTAGCAGTAGTCGTTCATACTTCGGGTTTAATTGCTGCTGCCCATGCGGTGATGGTAGTACGTTCTTCCCGGGGAGCGATCGCTTGGGGGATGTCTTTAATTACTTTTCCCTGGTTGGCTTTACCGTTGTATTTAATTTTGGGTAAAAACGAGTTTCAGGCTTATGCTCAAGCACTACAAGCAGCATATCAAGAACACTACCAATTGGTCAGTAAAGTATATAGTACAATTTTGGAATTTAAAGCGTTACTGCCAAAGCAATTTACTGCCCTAGAAAAACTTACCGAAGTATTCTCCCCTCTTCCTTTTACTGCTGGTAATGAAATCGAATTGTTAATTGATGGTCAGCAAACCTATGAAGCGATGTTACAGGCGATCGCCCAAGCCCAAGACTATATTCTATTGCAATCATATATTATCAATGATGATCAAAGTGGCAATAAATTTAAAGAGGCTTTAATTGAAAAAGCCAAGCAGGGAATAAGAATTAGTTTACTTTACGATAAGATTGGTTCCCGTAAACTATCTCGTAATTATCTTAAATCTCTGCGCCAGTCTGGTATTAAAGTTGGAGGCTTTGGTAGTACGAGAAGAAAAGGCAACCGTTTTCGGATCAACTTTCGCAACCATCGCAAAATTTTGATTGTAGATGGACAAGTTGCTTTTATGGGTGGGATTAATATCGGCGATGAGTATCTGGGTAAAGATCCTCATTTTGGTGCGTGGCGTGATACCCATCTAAAAATCAAGGGTGCTGCGGTGCAATGTTTACAAAGCGTCTTTCTGGGAGATTGGTATTGGGTAACCAAAGAAATTCCTCAAGTTTCCTGGCAGGTACAAGCGTCCCAAGAATTTAACCAAAGCACTTTAATTTTGCCAACTGGGCCTTCAGATAAACTGCAAAACTGTAATTTATTTTTTCTTCACTTAATTGAGCGATCGCGAACTCGCCTTTGGATCGCTAGCCCTTACTTTGTTCCCGATAATTCTATTCTTAATGCTTTAAAGTTAGCTGCCCTACGAGGTGTCGATGTACGCATAATTTTACCCAATCGCCCCGATTATTTAACTGTGTATGTCTGCTCTTTTTCTTACTATACCGAAATGCAAGCTGTGAATATTAAACTGTATCGTTATCGCTCTGGATTCATGCACCAAAAAGTAATCTTGGTTGATGAGGATATTGCAGGAGTAGGTACGGTTAATTTAGATAATCGCTCGTTCTTTTTAAATTTTGAAGTCATGACTTTTTCGGTTGATGGTTATTTTATTCAAAATGTTGAGTCGATGCTGCAACAAGACTTAAATGTTTCGCGTCAGATTAATCTTCATGGTTATGAGACTAAACCTTTTTACCATAAGTTAGCTGCTAGAGTATCCCGTTTATTAGCTCCAATACTATAGAAGGCAGAAGGCAGGAGGCAGAAGGCAGGAGGCAGAAGGCAGGAGGCAGAATTCAAAAGTTAAAAGTTAAAACCTACATTCAGCAGGTTCCTTAACATAGGAAATAATATTTTTGACAGGCTGAA
>CAYMWC010000137.1:0-15778 GCA_964393695.1 uncultured Pleurocapsa sp. | reverse complement strand
GTTTTGGGAGATTTCTTTCGTATTTCATCTGTGGGGCTGCCGAATGTGGGATCAAAAGTTGTTTCTTCGAGTCAACTAGGAGAATAGCTGATAATATTTCACGGTATCGAAAATCTTTAGACTTACTGCCCTACATTCACCTACACTCAGAAGAATAGGCAAGAATGTTGAGGATCTTGTGAATGAAAAAAGTCTGTTGAAGATTTTTAGTACATTTTTAATGATTTATTGACTTTGACTGATTAGGGTTATTAAATCGAGTGTCTGTCTTTGAGAGTTGAGAAAACACTTGTATGTTAATTGTGCCAGGCGATCGCCTTGATGCTTGTGAAGGATTGAAAGCAGCACGATTTTGCCAGAGAATAAAGCCAGACATGACCAAGAGAAAATATGCAAAGGCTTTTTGTAAATGTCTTGCCTGTACGAATTTAACTAGATATGCGCCTAGAAAAATTCCCAAACTGGCAGCAAAAATAAAAGAAAGTATTAACTGCCAATCGATAGCAACAGAGCCTAAATAACCTAAAAAACCAGCACTGGAATTTAAAACAATAACTAATAAAGAAGTACCAATAGCCTGTTTCATCGGTATTTTGGCTAACAAAACTAAAGCTGGTACAATCGCAAAACCACCACCTACTCCCACCAATCCTGTAAGTATTCCTACACCAATACCTTCGCTAATTAACCATAGCCAGCAATACTTACAAACTGGCTTAGGATATAGTTCTAAATCTAGTTTTTCTACAGATGGAGACGAGGAAGTACTAGAACTTTTGCGCATCATAAAAATAGCTGCTAATAGCATCATGATGGCAAAGAGCAGCATTTGCAAAGTACCAGTAACAAAAGGAAAGGTAGCAATTTTAGCTCCTGCATAGGCTCCTAGCATTGTCGAGCCTCCGAACATTCCTGCTGTCTTTAGCTGGACATTGCCTAGCTTCCAATGGGGAATAACACCTAGTAAACTAACAAATCCAACGATCGCCAGACTCATCGCGATCGCAGATTTGGGCGTTACTCCCATCACGTATACCAAGGTAGGAACTGCCAGAATCGAACCACCACCACCGATTAAGCCAAGGCTAATGCCAATGCAGAGCGCAATCAGATGACCGACAAGCCATATAATCATATTGTTCTTAATTCTGTTGAGGATGTTTCTTCAAAATGCCTTTTAGACGGATACGACCTCGCCTTTAACTACTTTTACTTTCTTCCCGTCGAACTTGGTCAGTACGAAGCCATCAAACTGCTCGTTGTAGGTGCGACTGTAGTCGCGCAGCATACTAATTGCTAGATCCTCTCCTATTAGCATCCCTTGACTGCCATCCGTCCGATAGTGAACGCCGCCAGCATCACGACCTAGGGAAATGTTGTTAGCCAGTTTATTAATCTCGTTACCAAGCGTAAGAGACTCACCCTGCCAGGGTTCTAAAGCAGACCCATCCAGATTAGTTTGAACTGGATTGGGAATGACAAAATCTTCATTGAAGAAAGCCTTCAGGATCGTGGCACAGGCACCCGCAGTACCTGCATGGGCTGCTGGGTAAGATGGATGAGTTGGACACCCTTCAGCGTAGGCGACGGGAAGCAAGCAAGTGCGGTTGGCAGACATCAAGCGGGAGACAGCATCGCATTTGAGAATATCCTCATGGATATCGTAGGACTTTTTACCGCTGCGGTGATTCTCGATCCGACCAGCAAAACTTTCTGGGCGGAGTTTTCGGTGTACCAACCATTTTTGATACCAAGCTCCCTTCTGACCGAGCTGTGCAGCCTGCGTCACCATAGTCAGGATATTCTTATTACCAAAGGTAATGTCGCCAAACTGTGTCTTGGAGTTGTGATAGGGGTTGGTTGGAGACAGCGCATCCTTCCCCAATTTCAACATAATCAGTGCAGCGTTTAGATAGGGCTGGAAGCTGAAGTCCTGGTGAACGTATTCAGCCATTTCTCGGTTACTACAGATATATCTGGGCTGCGAGTCAAACTGAAGTTTGGTAGTTGGTTTCACACCTCGCTGGCAGTTTAACCATGCCTGATATTCAGTTAAGAAACTCTGCCACCTAGTAGGGAATTTGTACTGCTGCTCGATGGTCTTGATGCCATAGGGGATATCCAGCCATAGAAATTGACTGACAAAAGAACCAATAAGATCGCCCCTGGTTTCGCCTCGGAAAAGCGTTTCTGGTGTTATCTCTCCCCCTACTTCCGCTCCTACAGGTTTTGACATAGCATTCAAGTCCGACAATGCTGCTGCAATTAGCTCGTTGGATTCATACTCCAAAAACGGCACGTCGCGGGTTAGTGCCAGCCAGTAGACCTCAGCCATTTCGGCAGCCATCTCAGCACTGGCAAAGGCAGGTGGCGCACTCATACGGGTGGCGTGACTGTCGAGAGCCACTAGGTCATAGGCGTAAGCTGCTTGAGGATTATTTAGTTGGGCTTCCGCTTGCGGTGCCATAGGCATTTGCTCGAAGCGAGCGGGATCGCCATTAGCGAGGAGAGATAGAAAAGCAGCGTAAGCTTTTGGATCGACTTCCCCCATCTCGTTGTGGGGCAGAGTTTTAGAGAAACTTGCCCGTTTGTCTGTGTAGCGTTCTTCATCGCCATTAGTAGGTTGCTGCGTTAGTTTTTGTTGATGATATACCTGTGCGGCATCTCGGCGGATTTGAAAAGCCTTATCCTGACGTTGGCGCGAGTTTTGCAGTCTCACTTCAACGGCTCTGCTTTTTCTTTGGGTAAGTATTGTTGCGCCCAAGCCCGCACTAACTGCTACAGCTATCGTTCCAGTAATACTGCCCACCTTGAGAAAGCTTCGGCGAGATGCACTGAAAGCGTTAGAATCCGCTCTTGAGAGAGTAATTTTCCTTGTTTTCATCATTTTGTTTGCTTATTAAGCTTGAAATTATCTATTTTTTAGGAAATTATTTCCCCTGTACGGACTGCTTGCCGATTATAGGGTAGCTTGGCGAGCAGCATAGCCATAGCACAAGTATTGGTAACGCCAGCAAAAACCAGCCCTGCCCCCACAAAAGCGCTGAGAATCAAAAACCAAGGCGAAACAAAAGCACCAAGGGTAGTACCCAAAAATACCAGAGATCCAGCCACAATTTGAACCTGCCGAAACATACTAATGGGTGCTTTTTTGTTTACTTCAGTGGGAAATCCCGCTGCTTTCCAGGTAGATAGTCCGCCCTGCAAGTGAATCACCTCCTCAAACCCTGCATTTAACATTTTTTGTGCTGCCTGGGCGGAACGGTTACTGGACTGGCATTGCAAAACCAGCTTTTTGCCAGACTCATGAGGAAGGTTGGCTGGATCGAAGGCAGACAGAGGCATGAGTTTAGCCCCAGCAATATGTTCTGCTGCATATTCTTCTGGTTCTCTCACATCAATTAGTAATACTTCTCCCTTGTCTATCCATTGCTTGAGAGTGAGGACATCAATTTCCTGTAGTCTTCTATTCGTAGTATTTGTCATGGTTAAATCTCCTGTCTTTTTGGCATTGCTGATTTAAGGTATGAAATCGTTAGGATCGGTCTTTCAGCTTTCAGCATTCGGCTGATGGCTACAACGCTATCTTTTTTAGTGGATCGCAAACGCCGTAACGTTCCCACAGCGTTCGTTAGCAGGAACGGCTTCCATCATTTTCTTGGGATCTGGTAAATTGAGATTTTGCATCAGTTCGATAAAACTTTCGCGGTTGCGGTTGGCAAAGCGAGGATTCCAAAGTTTTTCTTCGCCAATGGTCGAGACAGTATGACCTCGATAGTCATGAGCCGAATAAACTAGAGTCGAATCTGGTAAAGTAAAAAGTCGCTGCGTAACTGAATCGTATAAAGTTCCCGCATCTCCGCTTTGAAAATCGGTACGACCGCAACCCCTAATAAGTAGAGCATCTCCTGTGAGAACTCGAAGTTTTTCTGGGGCTGCCTCGCTAATGCTATTGACTAAATATGCCATATGGCTATCAGTATGACCTGGAGTAGCAATGGCTTTAATCTGAATCGTTCCTAATTCCAAAATTTCACCGTTTTGGATATAGCGATCAGCACAGGTAGCATGAGCTTTTTCAGGAACGATACCTAAACAACCAGTCTCTGCTCTCAATTTGTCTGTTCCCGTAATATGATCGGCATGGATATGGGTTTCCAAACAGTAGCGCAGAGTAAATCCTAATTCTCTAAGTAGTTTAAGGTCGCGATCAACCTGTTCTATGACTGGATCGACAAGAATTGCCTCTTTAGTACTAGGTTCGGCAATCAAATAGGTGTAAGTGCTAGACTCTGGATCGAATAACTGACGGAATAACATTTTTTAGACCTCGGTGTTTTCATAAAGGGTATAAGCTATAGAGTGTGAAGAACTAACTCCTTCATTGGTAGATAAGCATCTAGATCGAAGTCAATTAATTTTGCCATTTTAAAGGCTTGCTCTATATTCATTTCAATACCTTGATGCTTTCCCAAATTCATCAGTGCCATAGCACCCGATCGCATACCATCACTGCAATGAATTAAAGTAGGTTTAGGTAGTTCGTCAATTTGTTTGAGTATTTCAGTAATTAATTCCGCCGTTATAGTCGCTCCTCGAAGGGGAATATTGACATAATTTAATCCCAAAACTTCTGCTTGCTGTTGTTCTTCGTGCCAAAAGCCTTTTTCATCAGGCGATCGCAAATTGAGAATCGATTGAAAACCTGCCTGTGCCACCTGTTGAAGTTTTTCTGGCATTATCTGGCCCGATATAGTTAATTCGTTGTTAATCTTTTTGATACTTCCCATCATTACAACCTCAGATAAAATCTTTAAACAATTAACCTCCAACAGACTAACGTTGCATACAACAACCACTCCACAACGGAAACCCATTATTATCGCGAAGCGTCAAAATCTTGTCTCCTTTTTTGACTTGAGAAGCAATAATTGTTGATTTGCCGTTAAAGTTAACTTTTGAGCCTTTAATTTCTACCCGCTCATTTACTTGAATCTGCATATCTTGATTGGTGATATACCATTCTGGCCCTAAATGGACAGGAATAATTTCTTTGTCTGTTTGTACTATCAAATGTACGCCTTGAGACATTTTCGGCATAGGACTCGTACGCTCAATACTGACGAGCTTGCCACTAATGGTTTCGATGGTTTGAGGATTATACATTCGGCTATATTGGGTGTCTTGTCCCCAGCCTTGACTCCCTTGCCATCTCATCATTCCTCCTGGTTGAGCAAAAGACTGTTCGGAAATCAACAACAAGACCGAAGTAATTAATAAAATCGAGGCAGTAATCTTGTTCATAGCTTCCTCCTAAAAAATGAAGCTGAATCCAGTTTTGATAACTAAAAAGCAAACATTTATATACTATTAATCCGAGTAACAATCTTCGGTAAATGAGTCAAAGTATTGTGAATTAAACAAGACTTGACGGCTGCTTCTAAACCTTTTTGATGGTGAGCATCCAGAGCGATCGGCAGGCTTACATTAATTTGAAAATTGTCAAGACGAACGAGTGTCTCTGTTATCTTGGCTGCCGAAACATCAATGTTTAGTCCCGTAGCATCTAAGTTTCTAGTTTGTAAATATTTAACTGCATAAAAACCAACACAACTACCGAGCGAAGCTAGAAACCATTCTGATGGAGTCATGCCAAGGTTATCGCCACCATTATCTAGAGGTTGGTCACCCAAAATCTCATGACCTCTAGCACTGGCTTGAAATTGGAGATGACCCTGGTAACTTACATTGACTAACATCTTAAGTTTTCCTCGTCAGTTTATTCTTCAACAATAGTCAGCGATTTCGGTGGTCGCCAACACCACTTGGTCTTAATTGCTATACCTCGCGCTTTTTCTCGAACTAAGTCTTCAACATAGCCAGGTTGGTGAATTTTTGCTTCTTGTTTACTATCAAAAGGACCGAAGTAATAAGTACACAAGGGTTTTGCTGTATTAATTTTTATCCACCAGTGGTTGTTTTGCTTGTTTAGAAAAGGTAAACTAAGAGGTAACAACTTCATTAGCCTAGAAAGTATTTAAACTCTACAGTTTTCAATTTAAAAAAACTATGTGAGTAATTTGTGAGGATAAAAAAATCATCTTATTTCGCTCAAAAGATGTTCGCTAAGGGGTCGATATTCTGCAAACTCCATCGAAAAAGTCGCCATTCCCTGAGAGAGCGATCGCAATTCGGTTGAATAACCAAACATCTCTGCTAGCGGTACTTCGGCACGAATTACCGAGTAATCATCTCTAGTTTCCAAACCTAATAATAAAGCACGACGAGATATTAATTTTCCTTGTATTCTTCCTAAAAATTCGCTCGGTGTTTCCACTTCTAACAACATCATTGGTTCTAGAATTGTTGGTTTAGCACTTGCAAATCCTTCCTCAAAACCAACCCTAGCAGCATAGCGAAATGTCATTTCCGAAGACTCGAGCGGATGATAAGAACCGCCTTCTAAAATGATTTTCACGCCGATGATTGGATATCCCTTAAGCCATCCTGTTTTGATGGCATCACGAAATCCCTGTTCGCAAGCAGAAATAAATTGCAGTGGAATCGTACCGTCAACAATTCTATTTTCAAACAAAAACTGTTCCGAACAAGATTCTAAACGACCGATGACATGAGCATATTGTCCCGTACTAACCATTTGTTTTTTGAGAGTATAGTCAAATTTAGCTGACTGAGTAATTGTCTCTCGATAGGCGACTGCGGGTGCGCCCACATAAACTTCGGCATGGTATTCTCGTTTCATCCGTTCTAGATAAATATCGAGATGCAACTCTCCCATTCCCGATATCAGGGTTTTATGAGATTCTGGATCGGTGCTGACATGGAGAGTCGGATCTTCTCTGACAAAACGATGTAATGCTTTAGTCAAGCGATCGAGATCTGGTTGGCTTTTAGGCGTGATCGCGATCGTCATGACTGGTTCGGGAACGAAAATACCTTCGAGAGAAAGATTAGTTCCTACAGAACAAAGGGTATCGCCAGAAGCACAGTCAACACCGAGTAAACCGACAATTTCCCCTGCCTTTGCTTCTTTTAGTTCTTGTCGTTTGTCTGCTTCGATGCGAACCATGCGATTAACGCGAATTATTTTTTTGGTGCGACTGTTGTAAAGGCGATCGCCTGGTTGCAAAGTTCCCGAATAAAGGCGAGTATAAGTAAGTTGACCGAATTCGTTATCTATCAGTTTAAATGCGATTGCTACTACTGGATCGTTAGGTTCGGATGTAATCTTAACTCGTTCTTCAGTAGCAACATCGATCGCACTAATTACTTCTCGTTCTGAAGGAGAAGGTAAATAAAGAGCAATTGCATCGAGTAAATTTTGCACTCCTTTATTTTTGAACGCCGAACCGATCAGTACGGGAACAAATTCTAGATTTAAAGTACCTCGACGAATAGTATCCCAAATAAGTTGTTTGGGAATTTCTTCCCCAGCAATTAATTTTGTCATCATCTCTTCTGAGAGAATTGAGACGCGATCGAGTAAATTTTCTCTGGCTGCTTGTACTTCTTTAGCTAAATCTGCGGGAATCGGTTGACTGACTTTAATTTCTCCGTGTTCTCCTTCAAAATAGTCAGCTTTCATCTCGATTAAATCGATAATTCCTATAAATTTATCTTCGATACCGATCGGATATTGTAAAAGTAAGGGTTGAAGATGCAGTTTCTCCTTCAGTTCTTCTACTACTCGAAAGGGGTTAGCACCGATGCGATCGAGTTTGTTGATAAAAGCAATACGCGGTACTCGATAACGCTTCATTTGGCGATCAACCGTGTAAGATTGAGATTGCACCCCCGCTACGCCACACAACACCATAATCGCACCATCAATAACTCGTAGCGATCGCTCGACTTCAATGGTAAAATCCACATGACCAGGAGTATCGATCAGGTTAATTTGGGTATTATTCCAGAAACAAGTAATCGCCGCAGAAGTAATGGTAATTCCTTTCTCTTTTTCTAATTCCATGTAGTCCATCGTCGCACCATCACCATCGCCGCGCACTTCTTCAATTTTGTGAATTTTGCCTGTATAAAAAAGAATACGTTCGGAAATAGTGGTTTTTCCCGCGTCGATATGAGCAGAAATGCCAATGTTGCGAATATTGCTTTGAGGAATCATGGCAACGTTCCTAGAACAGTAAAGAGCATTAATCTTTAAGAGAAAATTTGTTGCGATCGTTTTATGAGTTATTTATTAAGTAAATCTCAATAACTCTTCTAAGGTAATTATAGGTCAATTGTTTGTGTAATAGATTCAGGATTTTATGCAGAGAAATTCTGTTTAAATACCTTGTAAAAGGTAGTTATCTGGAAAACCTCAGTACAATAAATAGTTAGATGGGCACCTTCGGCAGTAGCAGGATATATGGATTACATTATTCGCAATGAAAAAAGCGAAGATCATAGAATTGTAGAAGAATTAACGAGAAAGGCATTCTGGAATATCTATTTTCCTGGCTGTAATGAGCATTATCTGGTTCATGTAATGAGAAAACATGAAGACTTCATTCCCGAATTGGATTATGTAATTGAAAAAGATAAAAAAATAATCGGTAATATTATGTATACAAAAGCGAAATTAGTAAGTGGAAACGGAAGAGAGAAACCTATTTTGACGTTTGGTCCCGTCAGTATTCTTCCTGAGTATCAAAGAAAAGGCTTTGGGAAAAAGCTTATAGAACATTCATTTATAAAGGCAAAAGAACTAAAATATGAAGCAGTAGTAATTTTCGGAAATCCATGTAATTATGTAAACTTAGGGTTTAAGAGTAGTAGTAGATTCGATATAGCACTGGAAAACGAAATATATCCAAGCGCAATGTTGGTAAAGGAACTAATCGAAGAATCACTAAAAGATGAAAAATGGATTTATAAAGATAGCGATGTTTATAAAATCGATGAAAAGAAAGTAGAGGAATTCGACCTAGAATTTGAGAAGGCAGAGAAGAAAAGACAGGGAAGTCAAGAGGTATTTTATATACTTAGTAATTCAAGAATTAGTAAAAATTCCATCTAACAATCCCGTTGCACACCGACCGTACAGAGTTTCTTCGTTGGGTTCGAGAGGGCATTAACGGCGGGTGAACGGGGTCGTTAAATAGCCTATCTAAACGGGATTTAGTATCCTATCCCGATTCAGCAACGCCAAAAAATTAAATCATCCCAGTCCCATATTCTCCTAGTCCCCCAGTCAGCCTAAATAAATAACCTCTGTTAATCGGATTTAGTATCATCCCTCATCCCTCAAATAACCTCTAGGGGTAATCATCCAGTCTGCATAGTTGCGAGTAGTAGTGTTGCCAATAATGACTGTGGTTAACATATCGATGGGATAATCTAGCATTTTGGCTAGGGAGGTTAAAGTTACTTGTTCCTCCTGTCGATATGCTCTTTGAACGATCGCCACTGGGGTATCTGGTTGACGATGTTGGGCAAAAATTGCCTGGGCGGTAACAATTTGTTCGGTGCGTTGTTGCGATCGCGGATTATAAAGGGCGGTAATAAAATCACCGCTAGCTGCTGCGGTTAGTCGTTTTTCAATCACATCCCAGGGGGTTAATAAATCACTCAGGCTAATGGCGCAAAAATCGTGCATTAAAGGCGCACCCACTCTCGAAGCTGCCGACTGTAGGGCAGAAATACCTGGAAATACCTGTACTTGTGGGTTTTTACCATTCCAAGCAGTTGCTTGTAATTCTTCTAACACCAAACCTGCCATCCCATAAATTCCACAGTCACCAGAGGAAATCACGGCGACAGTTAAACCCCATTGTGCTAATTCAATAGCACGTTTGGCTCGTTGTTGTTCTTGAGTAATTGGGGAAGACTCAATGATTTGTCCTGGACGTTGTAAAGACTTAATTAAATCAATATAAAGACTATAGCCAATGACTACATCGGCTTCAATAATCGCACTTTTAGCAGCAGGAGTAATTTGTTCTAAGTTTCCAGGGCCAGTTCCTACCAGGTATAGTTTACCTGTTCTACCAATGTATTCTACCTCCGCTTCGGCGATCGCTACTGTTACTGCTCCTGATTGAGTTTTGGATTTGAAAATTTGTTTGGCGACAATTAGGTTTCCTCCTGCCAGGATCGCGGCAGCCTCGGCAACACTGGGAGTTCCAACTTCTTGTTGTACGACCTCTGAGGGGTTAGGTACAGTTACTTGGTTTAATTGTTCGGCATCAAAGGTTTTTAAAATTAAATTACGTCGTTGACATAATTCCACAATACCTGGTTCATCAGCCTTGAGGTTAATACTAGCAATACCTGCGATCGCTTCGGTAGCTAGATGATATGTTTTGCAGGTTTCATCAATGGCTCTAACAATTAACTCTTGTGATGTTCCTCGCTCACAACCAATACCTACCCATAACACTTTAGGATGCCACTGTACCTTAGGCAAATCCGATTTAGGCGCAATTTTACGCTTCGTAGAGCTAATCCAAATACGAGCTTTGGGGTTAATCTCTGCTTGTGAATCAGGAAAACCGAAGTAAAAGGGATGATTTCTAGGTAAGTGTTCCTGCCAGAGAGTTGAACCAGCCTCTTGAATTACCTGTACAGTCTCTTGTCTAGCAATTGCTGCCATTGCTCCCGTCCAATCGCCTTTTCCTTTACGCCAACCATAAGTAAAGCCAAAAGTATCAATAGCAGGTGACGCTAAACCATGGGATGCCCCAGTAATAATTGCAGTTGCCCCAATTTGACTAGCGACTAGTTGCGCCAGTAAATCTGCCTTACCCTGATGCCCACTACAAAGACTAATTACATAATCTCCCGAAGCATCAATTACGACTATCGCAGGATCTTCAGCCTTATCTTTAAGTAGGGGAGCAATTAATCTGACTACTGCGCCAGCAGCTAAACAAAATATGAAAGCATTGTTTTCTGTCCAAATAGTAGCAAGATGTTCTCGGAGAGAAGTATCGTAATGTTGAGCATTATCTTGATATCCTACAGAAGTAGGCAACCATAGTTTAATATCAGTATTTTGAGTTAAAGGGGCTAATATTTGTGCTGTTTGATTATGGGTAGCGATCGCTGCGAGCGGCGCAAACTGATCAAAATAAGAATTTTTCATGGTATGGAGGCTGATAGTCACCAACCACTATAACAGTATTACGTAACATCCTCTTTTTGAATTAAAAATTAAAAATGCCAAATTAAAATCCTTTTGACTTATTACTTATTACTTAATTGCTCTTGTAATCTATCTAACTCCTCGCGATCGCGTTTTAACTCTTGTTCTAATTCCTGTAATTGTTCACGACGGGTTTCAATTTCCAACGCCCGACGGTTTAACTCTAGATTTTGAGCAGTAATTTCCTGTCGCCACTTTTCTACTTTGCTTTGTTCGGTTTCGATAAACTGAGGATTAATGGCATTTTTTGTTAAATGCTGTTGTAAGATGCTTAAAACCCAGTCCTTGGCATCCTGAACACTAATAATTTGTTGATTTTGATCGGTTTCTACTAATACCAAGACTCCTGCACCTAAAGAACTTTCTTTGGTTAAAAGTAAAGCTTCAGAATTATCAACTTCCCAAACATATTCTGATTCTTGGCGAGCAAGTACCTGTAGCTGTATATCTCCTGAATGGGTGTTTATTTCTACTTGAGCTAGGTATAACATGGTTTTTTGGAATCTTTAACATCAGTAGGTAGGCGTAATTAAGTTTAAAACCAAGTAAAACAGGGGGAGTAGAAAAAGCAGAGGCAGAAATAAAACGTTTTTATTTTATGTTTAATTTTACTTAAGTACTTAGACGTAGTTGGTAAGAACGTTTATCATACTTTTACTTTAAGCGATTTAAACGCTCTCGTAATATTTCTGCTTGTTTTTGCGCTTCTGTTAAGTCATTTTTCGCGCCTTCAATCACATCCGCAGGTGCTTTATTAACAAAACCTGGATTATTTAAACGACCAGTTAGAGATTTGATATCTTTTTCTACCTTAGCTAATTTTTTCTCTAATTTAGCTCGAAGTTCAGCTACGTCAACTAAACCTGTGAGGGGAATTAATACCTGTACTGTACCTGTTACCCCAGCAATGACTTGTCCTGGATCTTTAGATAGAGTAGAGGCAATAATAAGTTCACCTACTTTAGCAATGTTTTGGATATAGGTTTGGGCTGATTTTAAAATCTCAGTTTCTTGTTGACTTTCAGTTTGCAGGATAACCTTAATTTTATCTCCTGGTTTGATTACTGCTTCGGCACGCAAATTACGAATAGTGCGAATAGTACCAAACAACAACTCAAAGTTTTGTTCTAATTGAGGATTAATTAGATTCTCGGCAACTTCTGGATAAGCCTGTAATGCCAAAGTTTTAACATTCCCCTCACAGTTAGGGGGATTAAGGGGGGCATTTTGAGTCAGAGTTTGCCAAATTTCTTCCGTGATATGGGGCATAAAGGGATGAAGTAGCTTGAGTATTCCTTCTAGGACATAACCTAAAGTTTGTTGGGCAACTTGGCGAGAAGTAGAAGTTTCATCCTGCCACAGTCGGGTTTTAACTAACTCGATGTACCAGTCACAAAAATCATTCCAAATAAATTCATATAAACCTTTGGCTGCTTCTCCTAAACCATATGCTTCAATATTAGCTCTAGTTTGTTGAACGGTTTGATAAAAACGCGACAATAACCATTGATCTGTCAATTCTAAAGCTGCTTTGTCTGGTTGTCCTAATGCTTGTGGAGTTTTTCCTTTCAAGTTCATCATCACAAACCGCGAAGCATTCCACAGCTTGTTAGCGAAATTACGGGAAGCCTCAACCGAAGCTGATTCTTGTTTGTTGCGGTCATAATCAAAGCTGATATTTTGTCCCGCACCCACAACTTTCGTAATTAAGGTATAACGTAGCGCATCTGCACCGTATTTATCAATCATTAATAGAGGATCGATGCCGTTGTTTTTCGACTTGGACATTTTTTGTCCATTTTCATCCAATACAAGCCCGTGAATATAAACATCAGCAAAGGGCATCTGGTCGGTGAAGTGTCCTGCCATCATGGTCATGCGGGCAACCCAGAAAAAGATAATATCAAAACCTGTGACTAAAGTAGTTGTGGGATAATATTTATCTAGATCCGCAGTCTCGTTAGGCCAACCCATAGTCGAAAAGGGCCATAAACCAGAAGAAAACCAGGTATCTAAAACATCGGGATCTTGTTCGAGTTGAATATTATTGCCGTATTGGGCGATCGCTTTTTCTTGTGCTTCTGCTTCATCGTATGCAACAATAAAGGGAGTATTATCGGTAATCTCGCCTCCCGTTTCCGAAATTACGTACCAAGCAGGAATTTGGTGTCCCCACCATAGCTGACGAGAGATACACCAGTCTTTCAGTTTTACTAACCAGTCACGATATACTTTTTTCCATCTTTCAGGAACATAATTAGGTGAATTCTCCTGATCCAGACAGGATAAAGCTTTCTGCGCTAACGGTTCAATTTTGACAAACCACTGAGTTGATAATAAAGGTTCTATAGGTACTTTACCGCGATCGCTGTAGGGAACACTATGACGATAATCTTCAATCTTAACTAAATTACCTAATTCTTCTAGCTTTTTAACTACATTTTTACGGGCAACAAAGCGATCCTGTCCTTGAAACTCTCCTGCATTCTCATTGAGACTACCATCCTTATTCATGATGTTAATCATCGGTAGATTGTGCCGTTGTCCCATCTCAAAGTCATTAGGATCATGGGCTGGTGTTACCTTAACGCAGCCTGTTCCAAATTCAGGGTCAACAAATTCATCCCCAATAATCGGAATTTCTCGTCCAACTATGGGCAGCGTAACCGTCTTACCAATATATTTTTGATATCTTTCATCATTGGGATTAACCGCAACCCCTGTATCCCCTAACATCGTCTCAGGACGAGTAGTCGCAACTTCCAAATAACCACTACCATCCGTCAAAGGATAACGGAAGTGCCAAAGATGCCCATCTACTTCTTTATTCTCCGCTTCTAAATCCGATACTGCCGAAAGAGACTCAGGACACCAGTTAACTAAATAATTACCCCGATAAATCAAACCTTCCTCGTAAAGCTTAACAAAGGCTGTCTTCACCGCCTGAGACAAACCCTCATCCATCGTAAATCTTTCCCGTGTCCAGTCTGCCGATACCCCCAGACTTTTTAACTGATTAACAATCGTATTCCCAGACTCTTCTTTCCACGCCCAAGCCCGTTTTAAATACTCTTCCCGTCCCAAATCCTGACGGCTTTTCCCTTCCGCCTTAATCTGCTGATCAATAATCGTACTCACCGCAATACTGGCGTGATCCGTCCCAGGCAACCACAGGGTATTGCGCCCAATCATCCGATGATAGCGAATCAAAGTATCAATCAACGCACTTTCAAAAGCATGTCCCATGTGCAGACTTCCCGTAACATTCGGTGGGGGAATAACAATGCAATAGGGTTTACCAGGATGGTTAGGATCGGCTTTAAATACTTCCTTTTTCGTCCAATATTGCTGCCATTTGGCTTCGGTTTGCTTAGGATCGTATTGGGTAGAGAGATTCGTTTCAGTTGCGGTCATGTGACTAGCAGAGGTGTGAGTAGTTAAAGCAATTATTTATTGTATATTCATTGCCGTCACTCTTGCTAATTGGTTATTTATGATGTGAGGGTATAGGGCGATCGCAAGTTGACAATGTAATTGCTCGAGTTCGGTATAATTGCGAATATTCTAAATTAAGTAAGACTCACATAATCTAAAAATTATCAGAAAAGCTTCTATTAGATGCAGGTTTTGTATTTATTCGGAGTAAAGGAAGTCATCGAATATATCGTAAGGATGAGGCTAGAGTCGTTATTCTTTAATATAAATAGCCGAATTAAGACGTAATATTGCTAACTTGTAATGGGTTTAGTTTAAGTGCGATCGCACTACGAGTAAATAAGCGATCGCCTTTACTCAACTAAAGACGAAGGCGATCGCTCTACTATATTATTGAAAAATATCCAAAGAATAACGAATGTGCCAAAGAAAATACGAGAGTTAAAATCAATATTAAAGAAGGCTGGTTTTAATCTTCTTAAGGATAGAGGTAAAGGTAGTCATACTGTTTGGGAGCATCCCAACGTAGAGAAGAATGTCATTCTTTCGGGCAAAGATGGTAATGATGCGCAACGATATCAAGAGAACAGAGTTCAAGAAGCAGTAAAAGAGGCAAAGAATAATGGATAACTTGAAGTATAGGATTGTAATCCAATGGAGTAATGAGGATAACTGCTTTCTTGTATCTCTACCAGATTTTGAAGACGAACAACAGTGGGTAACTCATGGCGAAACATATCAAAAAGCGTTAGAAAATGCAGTAGAAGTTATGGATATGCTAGTAGAAATATATCAAGAGAAAGGCAAAGTATTGCCAAAAGCACAAACCTTGTACAATTCAGTTGCGTAGATACAGAGAGTCAAAAATGAATCATAAGTATCAAATTACTATTGCTTGGAGTCAAGAAGATGAATGTTACCTAGCTTATCTCCCCGATTTTGCTGAAGAAATTATGCAGCCTGTTACTCATGGAGATACTTATCAGGAAGCTTTACAACATGGCTTAGAAGTAATGGAAGAATTAATTCTACATCTACAAGCAGAAGGTAAATCTTTGCCAGTCGTTAAGTTGGTTTTAGCCTAACTTAGGTTTCATTATAAGTACCTAAGCAAAATTAAGTACATATTCAGTGCCAAAATTATCTAGCACTTTTTTGAGATACAGCGGTTTGCAG
>CAYMWC010000136.1:0-15826 GCA_964393695.1 uncultured Pleurocapsa sp. | reverse complement strand
TATTTTTAACAGAGAACTAAATTCCTATTTTTTCCAAAATGAGAATTGCTGTTGTGCGATATTTATACTCACTTTCTTTGAGTGCTTCCTCAGAACGTTTGCGATCGCTGATATTGCGAAAATAAATGCTCAACCCTACCTCAGAAGGATAGGCATGAATTTCAAACCAATTTCCTTCGTAAGGAACTTCCAAATGTACTGCAACTTGTTCTGCAACTGCTCGTCGATATTCTTGCTCGACTTCTTGTCCAATGCTTGCAGGAAATAATTCCCAATGGGATCTACCAAAGAATTGTTCGGGTTCGAGATTCGTCAATTGTTGAATTACTTGGGTTGCTGTCTGGTTAGCGTAAATAATCCGCCATTCGCGATCAAGGCATACATAAGCATCGGTCATACTTTCCCAAGCGGTAATGATGCGCTGATTCTCCTCTCGTAAAGTTGCTTCGACTTCTTGGCGATCGCTTACCCTTCGGAGCGCGTACTCGTCTAAATTAGTAAAATCATCAACAAGATTATTTTGAGTAGAAGTAGTTTCAGAGTGCGATCGCTTTGGTTCGCTAATCTCAGAAAATGTCGTTATAACTGCATAAGGTAAAGTCTGATCATTTTGAAATAAAGGTTGTGAGTCAAGCAAAAGCCAAATTAACTGACCATTTGACTGATAAAGACCCATAACCACATTCAAGCATGGTTTCCCTGTAGACAAAGCAACTATAGCTGGATGAGTTTCACTATTAAAAGGTGAACCGTCTTCATGAATAGTTTGCCATAACGAATCATTCAAGCTACACCCAATTAGTTGTTCGGCACCTAATCCTAAAATATCTGCTGCGGTTGGATTAATTGCTCGAACATATCCTTGCTGATCTTGAAACAATATTCCACGTTCAACACTAGCTGAAGAGTTTTCTGTAGTTGATGTTTTAATAGTTTTAGCTTTTCGTTGCTTTTTATCGAACATCAAGTAACTTCTCCAGGTTATCTACGACAAAAAGGATCAGGGAGGTTGTAAATTCCTGACTCTTTTGTTAATTGTTAATTGTTAATTGTTAATTGTTAATTGTTAATTGTTAATTTAAGCATAGTTCATCACTCTAAAAAATGCTATTTTTGAAAATTGGTAATTTACATTACTAAGTGGCGAAATTTTCAAGCAAAATTTACATACTTTAAAAATATTTTATTAATAACAGTTTTAAATCTATCTTTAGATAGATATAGAATTTACTCGTGAATGATAGATGCTCAATGAACTGACTTCTAACTTCCTTTCTCCTTTATGAATCAGTGGTTTAAGTACATAAGAACTTATTACTTAGAGCTTAACTGTAATTTGAGCTTGGTTTCATCAGAAATGGGAGATATTTCCTGATAGGTTAGTTGAAGATTCAAATTAGGTTTGAGGGCAATAAAACTATTAGCAATAAATCCTTGACCATAAGAACCAGAAGCATAACCAACCTCAAAAGACCAATTATTTTTATGATCACCAATTTTTTCAGTTGACTGTATCTTACTACCCCAAATTGTAAACTGTTCTGAGTTATCTTTAACCTCATGGGTCTCATATTTAACAAAAGCAGAACATTTCAATCCTAAAGTTTTAGAATTAACTAAATTGAGGTTAAGCTCAGAAGTACTTTTTTGATCACGGTTCTCATAGACTAAATTCAAAGGGCCAATTTGCGAATTGAATTTCCAATGTAAGTTGTTGTTAATATCTAAAGCAGCCTTAGCAGAAAGAGAGAGATATTTGTTGTTGATTGCTACTTTAATACCTGTAGTGAAAGTTTTGTTTTGGCTATTGCCTTGGGCTGTTAAAGTTAAACCAGAAATAATATTCCAGTTAACATCCAGCTTTTGTTTGGTTTTGTCGTTGTAGTAATAATCTAAGACAAAGCTTTTCGTGGGTTGAAAATTAATATGAGAATGAAAGTTAACCTCGGAATTTTTGGCTAGTAATGACAGGGTTGTTTTTATAGGTAAGCGATCGCTATCATAAGTTAACTGAGTAAAACCAATTAACAGATCTTCATAAACAAAGCCTACCCCCATAGTTACTTCGTCTACTACTCCCCGATGATAAGTAACACCGCCACGAAAGTCTTCAAATTCTTGAGTGGAATTGGATTTTTTAGCGAGGTTTTGATTACCTCCCCCAGAAACAGTTAATGTTGAACTACCAGCAGGTAATATTGGTGCTGAATCTGTATAGTTTAATCTGGAGAGATTTAACTTTTTATTACTATTTTCCCCCCAATGTTCAACTGTAGTGACACCCCAGTATTGATGATTATTTTCGCTAGGCCAAAATGTCTTTTGAAAACCTAAAATTAAATTATTTTGCTGATCTTGATGAGTATAAAAGCGTTTACCCCCAGATAACCCCTGATTGTGAGGGATATTTACCTGAAAATCTAAATTATTACTAAAAATATTGTATGTATCTTGTTCGAGTGTCCAGCCCAAATCATCTGACTTATCGACAGTTACAATGTATTCAACAAAGCTGGTAATTGCTGGTGTCGATGTTTTTAGTTGTGGTTTGCCTACAATATTGGTATCAGCACAAGCTGAATTAGCCCAACTAAGACAGCCAACAATGCCACCAACGAAGACGTTTGCTACAATGGCTTTCATTCATGTTTAGGGGGTAAAAAAAGTTGCCGATTGATTAGACAAGCATTACCTAACTGCCCAATACCTAATTTTTCGGTATTTTTTAATCAAAAGAAATACCTGAGATTAAGCAATTGGGTTTTAGATTTCGCTGGACTTTGTAACTACTAAGAATTATTTCGGTATTTTTAGCCTTACCGAGTTTTTTACTTTCTTCACCATTCTATTGTGAGTCTCTTTTTTATGCCAACATTTAAAGATCTCATAAAGATTTCTCGGGAATTAGGTTAAAGATAAGATGATATAAGGATCGGGCTAGACAAAAAACCTCAAACAACTCCCAAGTTGCTCCAGGTATGTATACTAAATTTAATAAAATTACACAGATGAAAAGATTTACTACTGTTTTCTTAATTAGCTTAGGAATTGTTAGTGGTTTAACTAATGTCGTTCAAGCTGAAAGTGCTGCTACTGCACCAGCAGAATTAACAGAAATGATCGCTGGAATAGAAGCAGCTGCTAATCAAAAAGATATTAATGGCGTAATTGAATACTATAGTTCCAATTTTACTAACACCGATGGTTTAACCCCTGATTCTCTAACTAAGGCTTTGGAACAGATGTGGAAAAACTATCCGCGACTCAAGTACACTACTACAATTGATTCGTGGTCAAATCAAGGGAATCAGCTAGTGGCTGAGACTACTACTACCATTAAAGGCGTTCAAAACCGTCAAGGAAGAATAGTCCGCTTAAATTCCACTATTAAATCTCGTCAATATTTCCAACAGCAAAAATTAGTCAAGCAAGAAATTTTGGCAGAACAATCACAATTAACTTCGGGAGAGAATCCACCTCAAGTACAAGTAGTCGCACCAGAAACCGTAACTACAGGGGAAAAATATAATTTTGATCTAATTGTCGATCAACCTTTGGGCGATAAAGTATTACTAGGAGCAGTGCAAGAAGAGAAGACTTCCAGCAATCTCTATCTTAATCCTACCGCTTTAGAATTAGAACCATTACCAGCAGGAGGAATTTATAAAACAGCAACTGCGCCTATGTTACCTGATAGCAATTGGTTGTCGGCTATTTTAGTTCGAGGTGATGGGATGACAATGGTAACTCATCGGGTAAATGTTACAGAAAAACAAGCTAATCAATAGCGACGAGGTGACGGGGTGACGAGGTGACGAGGTGACGAGGTGACGGGGTGACGGGGTGACGGGGTGAATTTATAAGATCCATTTATCAGAATTGTTGATCATGTTGACTAAACTTCCTATGATACGGTTGTAGCTTTTGTATAATTCTCTAGCTGTATCAACTTCTAAGTAGCCACATTCAACAGCAAATTTGAGCCATACCTGCACTTCGGCTGCCTCTGATTCAGAATCACTAAGTTTTGCGATAAATGCAGCTTTGTATCTTCTTTTTCGCCAAGCCTCTGCTAAATTCGCACACACCGAACGAGATGAACGACGAATCTGATCTGTAAGTGAATATTTCTCTTCAGAAGGAAACACTTTTGACAATTTAAAAATTTCCATAGCAGCCTTAAATGCTATTTGATAAACTTCCAAATCCTCATGAGTTTTAATCTTCATCTTCTTTTTCAGTCTCCCAATCTCCCAATCTCCTAGTCTCCTAGTCCCCTAGTCCCCTAGTCTCCTAGTCTCCTAGTCTCACAGATCAATAAGTGCGTAACATCAATTAGTAATTTACTTGCCAACCAAGAAACCCAGAAATTTGACTAGCTAAAGTTAGAGAATCAAAGGGTTTATTAATTACACCTTTAGCACCTGCGTTGTAGAAACGGCGACGATCGCTCGCTTGGGCTTTGGCAGTGACAAAAATTGTCGGAATATGC
Organism: uncultured Pleurocapsa sp.; assembly: GCA_964393695.1. Classification (GTDB taxonomy): domain Bacteria; phylum Cyanobacteriota; class Cyanobacteriia; order Cyanobacteriales; family Xenococcaceae; genus Waterburya. Next base: position 11,334 of record CAYMWC010000136.1, on the reverse strand, counting down.
TTAGTTTTGGGGTTAACTTGTAGTTTAGCTAAAGTTTCCAACCCGTCTACTTCTGGCATCATGGCATCGAGTAAAATAGCATCTGGTTGTTCGGTTTCAGCGATCGCAATACCTTCTGTACCATTAGATGCCCCCAGCATTTCCCAACCTGCCTCTGATTCTAAACAAAAACTAGCTAGGGTTCGGATATCTTCCTCATCATCAATAAATAAAATACGTTTAAAATTCATGGGGCTCAAGATCAACTATGTTAAGAGGGATGAATTTTCTCACTCGGATTTAGTATTAAATATTACAAAAACCTAAGTAATTTACAACACTATCCGATCTAGCATTTCAACAATTTTTTATGGTTGTTTAACCAATTGTTTAATAATTCTTATTGTGGCGGTAGGGTGAAACAAAAGCTACTGCCTTGACCATAAATGCTTTCTACCCAAATTTTGCCATTATGTTGTTCGACAATGTGACGACAGATAGCCAAACCCAAACCAGTGCCACCTTTTTTACGAGAATCAGAGGCATCTACCTGCTGAAAACGTTCAAAAATAGTTTCTAATTTATCTTGGGGAATACCTCTACCTTGATCTTGAACTTTAAATAACACATCTGACTGCTTTTGTTCGACAGTGATCCAGACTTTACTGCCAGCCTCAGAAAATTTAATTGCGTTGCTCAGTAAATTAGTCAGAGTTTGCACAATGCGATCGCGATCGACCCATAATTCCACAGATTGCTGCTGAGTCTCAATTACAACTTGATGCTCTTGTGCTATGGGACGTAATGTTTCGACTGCCTGATTAATCAATTCTATGCTGTTGCAAGGTTCCTTGGTAATTTTGTCTCTACCTGATGCCATCTTTTCCAGGTCGAGGATATCATTAACTAAACGTACCAGGCGATCGCTATTTTTCAGAGCCATATTTGCCATTTCCTGTCCTGGGTCGGAAAGCTCCCCTAAACGACCTGCACAAAGTAATTCAATTACACCATGAATCGAAGTCAAAGGGGTTCGCATTTCGTGACTGGCAATCGAGACAAATTCACTTTTGAGCCGTTCGATTTCTTTACGTTCGGTAATATCCTCCACCATCGAGAAAAACCCTTTAACCTCACCCTGGGAATCGAAGTCGGGAATATAAGTAGCACTTATCCAATAGGAATTACCACGCTCGTCAATTGGTTGAATTTCATAAGTAACAGGTTTTCCTGCTAAAGCTGTTTCAATATAGGGTAGCATTTGGCGATAATTGTCTGTGCCTACTAATTCTTGTACGTGTAGCCCTAATAAACTAGAACGAGGTTTTCCATACCAAGTTTCGTAGGTACGATTGTTGTAGCGGTAACGCTGTTGATTATCTATGTAAGCAATTAAAATCGGCAGGGCATCTGTAATTAGCCTTAGCTGTTGTTCGCTACGTTGTACAGACTTCTCCGCACGAATGCGATCACTAATATCCATGACTGTTCCCCAAATTTTGACCACTGTAGCTTGATGATCGACAGTTGGTTCACCTCGACTTTCTAGGTATTTAACCTTGCCATTCGATAATATCCAACGGTAGTTTATCTTCCAAGGTGTTCCCTGCTTATATCCTTGTTTGAGAGCTTTTTTGAGCAAGAGACGATCTGCGGGATGAATACGAGCAAAAATTTCTACACAAGAGGGTAAAGGTTGATTACGAGCAAAACCCAAAATTTCATATAATTCTTCTGACCAACTTAACTGTTGAGTGACGAGATTATATTCCCAGCTACCAATTTTGGCGATTTTTTCGGCTTTAGCCAGCAAAGTTCTGGAACCTTGCAGTTTGGCTGCCGTTTGCTGTCGTTCGGTAATGTCTTTGAGCATGACCGTAAACAGTATTCCTTCTCGTGTTTGTAATTTGGAGATCGAAGCTTCAGCAGGAAATTCCGCCCCATTTTTACGCCGACCGTAAACATTAGTGTTACGTTTTGCCATTGTACGCGATCGCTCTTGTGATTGATTAAATTCCTCAACGTGCTGACGATGTACTTGACGATAAGCTGTTGGTAATAAAATGTCTAATGGTTGACCAATCACTTCCTGGACTTGATAACCAAAAATCTTTTCCGCACCTTGATTGAATAGTTGAATTTGCTGTCGCTCATTAATAGTGATAATTGCTTCATCAGCATGATCTAAAATACCTGTTAACTTTTGCTGATTTTCTCTTAAGGCTATTTCTGTTTGTTTTCGTTCTGATATTTCTGCTTGTAAGAGTTGATTAGTGGTAGTTAATTCAACGGTACGTTCTAATACCATTTCTTCTAGGCGATCGAGTAATTGCCCCTGAGATAAAGCCACACCAATTTGATCGGCTAGCTGGGTTAATAGCTGAATTTCGTTTTCTTGCCACTCTCTAGGACTATGACATTGATGAACAACTAAAAGACCTTTGAGTTTTCCTTGGCTGAGAATGGGAACAACCAGTTTCGCTTTGATTTGAAACTGTTCTAAAAGTCTTTTGATATCCAGAGGAATTATTGCCATAGCGAGGTGATTAATAGCTAAAATTTCTCCTTGCTCGTATTTGGCTAAATAATCACCAGTTAAAAGCGGATCTGCCAGTTCATATCCCAACATCGGTGGGAGATCGGGTAGAACTGACTCACTAACTGGCATAACAGTACTACTAGAATGCAACTTGATAATCAAGACGCGATCGCAAGCTAACAAATGCTGTACTTCCGTGACGGCAGTTTGGAGAATCTCGTCAAGGTTAATTGACATCCGAATTTTACGGGTAATTTCTGCCAGTAATTTTGTTTGCTGATACTGATGTTCTAATTTATTCCAAACTTGGCGCTGTTCAGTGATATTAATCCCTGTAGCAATAATCAATTCTATTTGCTTAGAAGCATTAAACAAAGCCGTATTCGACCAAGAAATTAAATACTGACTACCATCCTTGGCTACCCAATGGTTTTCATATTGGTTAGGAACTTGTCCTGTCAGCAATCGCTCAAATACTGCCCTTACCGTTGCTTTTTCGGCAGCAGGAATTAAAAAATCCCATATTTGTTGACCTTGAACTTCCTTAAAGCTGTAACCAGTAATTTGTTCACAAGTATGATTAAAACTAATGATCGCTCCCTGTCGATCCAATACCGCCACTAAAGCACCAACCGTATTAATAATTGCCTGGGAAAAATCTTGTTCTGGTTGAAATGGAACTGCTGCTTGTAGTTGTAAAGCTTGAACTTGTTGTTCAGCCGAAGTGTTTTCCGAGGAGTGAAGTAAACTATGGACATCAATCACCCCTAATAATTCTTGCTGTTCACTGACAATGGGAAGATAGCTAATTGCGTGCTGTTGTAACAAGGCTAAGACTACCGCTTGATTTTCACACTGCGATCGCTGGAGAGTAATAACTGGCTGAACCATAACTGTCTCAATGGTTGTGGTTGCAAGATTAACTCCTGTTGCGACTAATCTCACCACATCTCTAGCAGTTATAATTCCGACTATCTTTTTTGATGCTACAACTACAATACAGGCAGGTTGATCATCATTTTGGCTGATCAAAGCAATCGCCTCAGATAGCAAAGTTTCTGGTGCGACGATTATCGGTTTAGATTGTAGAGATCGATCAATATCAATATACACTCTCAAAATTCTGCCCAATTATTAAGAATTTATGCCTATCAAAAAGCATAGGACATATTTTTTTGTAACTTAATAGTAACTAAATGATTTAATTATTTCTGAAATCCTCACAAGTTCCTCAAATTGCTCATCTAAATTTAATAGACAAAGAAAATCCTTGTTCACAGAAGTATTTTTAGATATTCCCAATGTTAGAGCAACTAATCAATTTTTTGCGATCGGATCTAGAGGTATCTGCTGATGCGATTTCTCTAGCCCAAAAAACCGAGACTGTCGAGCCTTACACCTTACCCATAATTCTGTGGCAATATGGGCTGCTTAATATTCAACAACTAGATTGCGTATTTGATTGGTTAGAAATATCTTAAGTTAAAAACTATGAAACCTCACACAGAAGATCTTTACTCCTTTCCCAACGCCAGTATCACCCTCAGAATCGTTGAACATTTGCGTGATAACTATCAATCAATCATAGAGTCAGTGATAGTCATCAACCTTATTGATCGTTGGCTAATTAAGGTGAAGTTAAACTCTAATACTACTTTAGATACAGCACAAAACCTCCAAGCTTTTTGGCAGGAAATGGGAGTAGTTTATCAGCCTTCACCAAAAATCATCAAAGTCTTGCAGAAGTTAGAAGCAGGAGAATCACCAACTAAAATTATGAATCACTATCAAGTAGTGATTGTGACTTGTGGTAAACCAGAAAAACAAGAGATTGAAATCTTTCGCGATCAAATAGTAGAAAGATTAGGCTATTGTCCTCAAAATATGGCTTAATACAACAATCTGATATAGCAATCCTATTTGAGTTGTGAGAATTGCTAGTCTTTAGCGTCATTAGTCATTAGTCATTTGTCATTTGTTTTTTCATGAATGATTTCGGACTGCTATAGCTGAATTTAAATTGTTCTTCAGGTAGAATCTGTTTATGAATATCCTAGTCGGGTAGGATTTTGGCGTTTAATGCGTCTTTTCCAAGAGAAAGACATTCAAGTAACTATTTTTGGTGCAGCACTAGCACTAGAAAGAAATCCTGAAGCAGCAAGAGCGATCGCTGATGCGGGATTATGATGTTGGATTGGCTACCATCTCGCGTATTGCTATATTTGGCAAAATCACGGAAGATTTTTATGGTCATAGACTTTACTATTGATTTAAAGCCAGTCCGCTGTCTTAATATTTAATATTTTTATTTTTAAATCAAACTATTTTTCAATGATATCTTTTCGTTTAACTACCCAATCTAGTGATGATTTACGTCGTTTTTTAGCAATACAAACTCAAATGCTAGGAAAAATTCTCCAAGAAGCAGATTTAGTCTCATCATCTCAAATTCAAGCAGCTTTACAAACTCAAATTCAAGCTCCTGATTTACGAATTGGTGAAATTCTAGCCCAACGGGGTTTAATTAAATCAGAAACCGCCGATTTCTTTGCTCAAGATTGGTCAAAGGTAGTAGCACAATCAGATAAAAATGCTTTGGGTTATTACTTACGACAAGCAGCTATTCTCAATAGCGCGCAAATTGAAGTTATTCTAGCAGAACAAAGAGCTACAGGAGTTCGGTTTGGTACAGTTGCGGTATTTCAAGGATTTCTGAAATCAACTACTTTGGATTTTTTCTTAGCTAATCTGTTTCCTGAACAATTGCACGTATCTCCTTTTATTAATATGTATTCTCAAAACTCTAAATTCTTATAATAAAAGTAAATATTTTATCCATCTAAATCTCCTTCCATAACCGTAGAAAGAGCATTACTGGTATTCTCTTTAAACTCCTTAACATCAACGCGCTCTAAGATAATTACCGCTAAAATCATACCTATTGCTTGTATTCCAAACACCAGACTATAGGATAAGAGCGGAACAGAAAAGATACTTTTGCCAACATCTAAAATAACTCCACCCATAAAAGTAGCTATACCTCTAGACATTGCTTGAGCCAACCCCCAAGCACCAATAAAAGTGCCAGCAGTTTCGGCTGCGGTTAAATCTAACATCAAGCTAATACCACCCACGGTTGCCATACCAGCAGCAACACCAAACAAAACCATTGCCGATTGTAAAATTTTGGGTTGTTGAGTAAAACCAGCCAAAATAATTACACCAAAGCAAATAGCAATCAAAATACAGCCGATTTTTGTAGTCAACTGTTTACCCAGGGTGGGGATAATTTTAAATCCTGTTACTGCATAACCAAACAAAATACCTATTCCCCAGTAAGAATTAAGTTTAGTAGTCTCGCCGATACTCATCCCAAACACTTCTCCCCCATAAGGTTCGAGTATCGCTTCCTGCATAAATAAGCCAATTGTAAAAATAGATAAAAAGCTAAAAAAGATCCCTGTTTGACGACTTGTGGTTAAAACTTGAATGGCTCGGGCGATCGTAATACTATCTTCGCGATTAGTTGCAGTATTGTTAGTAGTAAAACGAGAATATTTTTTTTCGACTCCCCAAGTAGCTACAACAGCTAAACCAAGCACCAAAAAAGGTACAAAGCTAAAGACAGAATTAATTGGTGGTTGCAAGATATCCAGAGGAATATTCCCTGCGGTAATTCCTTCGGCTTCAATTCCTTTAAAAATAATGCTACCTGTAACTCCTCCAATTACTATACCCACCATTAACATTGACCAGACAATGGCGACTAATTTGGAACGATTTTCTTCCTCGGAGATATCAACTAATAAAGCGGTAAAAGGTGTTGAACTCGAACTAACTGCCAAACCATAAATAGCCATAATCAAAGCTAAAAGAACGCTCCAGCCAATAGTTTGAGTATTCCAGATCCAACCTTCACTATCTCTGACTACTGTTCCTAACTGCCATACTACTTGTACTGCTAAAAATACTGCCAGACCAAAAATAGCTGTTCCCAAAAGAACATAATTAGTTCGATGTTTACCCAGTATTGGTCTATGGTCAGATAATTGTCCAAACCATACTCGTGCTGGGGCAACAAACAAAGAAGTAGCTAAAATTCCGCCTGTAATAGTTGCAGGAATACCCAATTCACTAATCATGACTCGATTCAGCACGGCAAGAGTCAGCACCGACATCAAACCTAGTCCCAGATTAAACAAGCCCAGACGGAAAATAGTTAGCATTCCTACCTGACGCTTAGGGCGATTGTGAATCTTAATCGATTCAGAAACATCTTCAATAGTCATTTTTTAATATTATTAATTTGATTTATCCCTCTTTTGTCAGACTCCGAAAACTTTGATCATTTCTAAATTCTAGAACTTTTATAGAGACGAGGATTGCTCGATTTTTTGGTAATAATAATAACTAAAATCAAGAAATGGCTGTAATTCTCTCACCGTAAGAATCTCTCTCGGAAAGTGACAAAAGAGGGATATAAGTTTTTAAAGTATTAGTATTTTAAGTCTTAGATTCTAAGCTTTTCAATTATTCTACATAAACAAAACAGTATTTTCTAACGGTTTTTTCCAATTAAATACAGGTCTAGCTGCTTTTCAAAAGGATGTGTATAAAGATGAAATAGCATCTTTGCGGGTAGAAGTTGCCCTGGTGACATTTGGCCCTGTGCGCTTAACTCAGGATTTTGTAACTATTGATGAGTTTTTACCCCCTAGACTGACTGCCGATGGTGTTACTCCAATGGGAGAAGCGATCGAATATGCTTTGGATTTAATGGAACAACGTAAAGAAACCTATAAAGCCAATGGGATTCAATATTATCGCCCTTGGATGTTCTTAATTACCGATGGCGCACCTACAGACAGTTGGCACAATGCGGCACAAAGAATCAGAGAAATGGAAGCACAACGTAGAATGCTGTTTTTTGCTGTGGGTGTAGCAGGGGCAGATATGAACAAACTACGACAAATTGCTTTGCCCGAACGTCCTCCTGTACTGCTTAACGGTTTAGATTTTACCTCAATGTTCCAATGGTTATCTACCTCCATGAAACGAGTTTCAGGTAGTAAGGTAGGTGGTTCGATGGTGGCTTTACCTGCGGTTGGTTGGGGTCAAATTACTACATAAATGAGTAAGTTAAATTTGAAACGCCCCCTAAATCTCCCAAGTTTGGGGGATCTTAAACAGAAAGGAGAACTAATGAACTGGAAAGCGATCGCTCGTTCAGCAACTGGGACGAGTCATACTAAGCAGCAGATGCCCTGTCAGGATCATGGCGATTATAAAATTATTAATGATGCGATCGTCGGCGTGGTCGCAGATGGGGCGGGTAGTGCTAAATATAGTGATATTGGTGCAAAGTTAGCTGTCGATACGGTTTTAAAGATGTTTACAGCTCAGGATATCGCTACTATTACCGAATTGTACGGTTCTCATAGCGTTAAGGAAACGGAAAGAACAAACTCAGCCTGGAAGCATTGGAATTTATTAGGCAAGAGTGAGAAAAATAGCCATGCTGCTGTTACTCTTGCTCAATCTCCTACTGAATTAAAGGCTAATCAGTTTTTTAGCGAGATTGTTAAGGAAGTAGTATCTGCTTTATCAACCCAAGCGAAAAGCAATAATTATTCTATTGACGATTTAGCCTGTACTTTGCTAGTTGTTGTGGCAACTCCTGAAGGAATAGCTGCAATGCAGATTGGCGATGGCTTTATTACTGTCCGTTATCCCGAACAAGACCCACAACTACTTTTTCCTCCCGATAAAGGGGAATACATCAACGAGACTACTTTTGTTACTTCGAGTAATGCCTTAAAAGATATGAAAGTAGTGGTACAGCCTGGACAGCCAGAATTTGTCTGTGCTTCCACTGATGGGCTAGAAAGATTAGCAATTCGCATGAGTGACTGGACACCTTTTACTCCTTTCTTTCAACCACTAGAACAATATCTACGGGAAACCAACAACTTGGAAAAGTCAGACGAATACTTGTTAAGTTTCCTAAATTCAGACAGGCTAAACGCCCGCACCGACGACGATAAAACCTTGTTTTTGTGTTTATATGATAGTTCTTCTAACCCGCCACAGTAATAATCAGCCTGTATCTTTAACCAAGCAGATTGCTGATAGTGGCGAAGGGCAAGTTTGGGAAACTAACCTCAATGGTTATCTTGCAAAAATTCATCACGATCCAAGCCCAGCTAGAATCGGCAAGCTTAAGGTGATGCTGGCTAACCCACCAGCAGATCCAATGTTGAGTCACAATCATGTTTCTATTGCTTGGGTGTCGGATTTACTCAAGGATAGCAATGGTAAATATCTCGGCTTTTTGATGCCAGCGATCGCAGATAGCAAACAGCTTTCTAGTGTCTATAATCCCCGCCTACGTAAAAAAGTCGCCCCTGGCTTTAACTGGTATTATCTCCATGTCACGGCTTTAAATACCGCTTGGATTATTCAGTCGATTCACGACAAAGGTTATGTATTGGGGGATATTAAGCTAGAGAACATTCTCGTAAACGATCGCGCCATGACTGCGGTAATTGATACTGATTCTTTTCAGGTGCGAGATTCCCAATCTAATCAAGTGTATCGTTGTACTGTCGGTTCAGAAGGCTTTACCCCACCAGAACTTTTAGGCAAAGACTTCGACACCACCAACCAAACCGAAATACACGATCGCTTTCGCTTGGGAGTACTAATTCACTATCTACTCTTTGGCTATCATCCTTTTTCTGGTAACTGGACTGGTGTAGGCGAATCTCCCGAACAAACGGAACTAATCAAACAAGGCTATTGGTATGCTGCTCATAATAGTCCGATCCGTCCCAGTAAAACTACCATACCCCTCGATGTGGTTCATCCAGAACTCGAACAGCTATTCCTCAGATGCTTTAACGACGGACATACCCAACCTAATCTACGTCCTACTGCTTTAGATTGGCACAATGCTTTGGAAGTTGCAGTTAATCAGTTCACTTCTTGTAGCCGAGTAGACAGCCATCATTACAGTCGGCACTATGGTAAATGTTACTGGTGCGAAAGAGCAGCAAATCTTGGAGTTGATATTTTTCCTGGTGTGGCTGGTAAAGCAACAATTCCATCTGTACCTATTAAAAAAACTTCCTATTCAAAATCTTCAAATCAAGGCTCAAAACAACCAACCTCAAGTTATCCAAATAATTCACCATCTACAGCAGTTCCTCCTGTTCAACTGCCTAAATCTCCTTCTCAGTCAAAATCCTCTTCAAGCAAAAAATCAACAACTAAAAAAGTATCGACTAAAAAGTCGCCTGTCAAATCCTCCAATTCTGGGCTACTAAATAGACAACAGGTTTCTAATATAAAAACTTCTTTCTGGAAGCGCAGAAAATTTCTAAAAATGGCAGGCGTAAGCAGTCTAGTTTTAGCGACAGGAACGTTTACATATAAGAGGTTCAATACATCTAGTGACGAAGCAATCAATAATGCTGAACTTAATAGCAAAATAAAAATTTCTCCAGGTGTTGATACCGAAGAATTAAATACCGAAGAATTAAATACCGAAAAATTAAATATTGATAAGCCTTTAGAAATTGTTGATGAAGGTTCAAGATTTGAATTTGAGGTTGTTAAAGTAAACTATAGAGGACAAGAGATTGAGCGCAAGAAACATAAAGCTGAATATTTTATAGAAAACTTGGGGAATGGTGTGACTCTAGATATGGTAGCTATTCCTGGAGGAAGATTCATGATGGGTTCGCCAGAAGGTCAAGGAAGAACCTGGGAAAGACCACAACACCAAGTGACTATTCCATCCTTCTTCATGAGCAAATATCCTATTACTCAAGCACAGTATCAACAAGTGATGAGTAAAAATCCATCTATCTTTAATGGTAATCAGCGACCTGTAGAGCAAGTTTCTTGGGAAGATGCAGAAGAATTTTGCTTAAGATTATCGAAACAGACAAAAGCAGAATATGGATTACCTAGCGAAGCAGAATGGGAATATGCTTGTCGAGCAACAACAACAACTCCATATCATTTTGGCGAGACCATTACAAATACACTAGTCAATTACAAAGGTAATGTGGGTATAACCACTAATGTTGGAAAATTTCCACCTAATGCTTTTGGTTTATACGATATGCACGGCAATGTCTGGGAATGGTGTCAAGATAACTGGCATGATAGTTATAAAAATGCTCCTAATGATGGTAATGCTTGGGTTTTAACTTTTAGTATTAACAAAATAATACGTGGGGGTTCATGGAAACGCCATCCCGATCATTGTCGCTCCGCATACCGCAGCTACGGAGGACGCGCCCTCCGTTATAAGGATGTCGGTTTTCGTGTCGTGTGTCGCTTCTAAAACTACATAAAACTTTGTACTTTTGCTCTTTACCCTTTAATCTTGGTGCAAAAATTTATTACAGTCGATCTTTTAGGTTAGATTTCGTCCCTCAACCCCAAAAATATCATCAAAATTTTACTCCATACCAACCAAACAATCAAAAACAGGTATTTAAGAAACTCCCCGCTCGACATCTCCCACACCACTCTGTACATAACGATGACAACTATAATAGTGCCAATCTTTTGGAGATAACGCCAACCCATGATGTACGGGATGTTAATGAACATAATCTCAGCTAGAGCCTTCGATTCTTTACTAATAAAGGTAGCTGATTAATAGCATCGATAGATAAAACTAAAACTGGTCTTTTTCCCGATCGTTCTCGTCCCTTTACTGGATTAAGATTAACAAAATAGATTGCTCCTCTTTGGATGGTCATCGTTAAGTTAAACCATCCATTTCAGTCACCAAAAATTCT
>CAYMWC010000135.1:0-15871 GCA_964393695.1 uncultured Pleurocapsa sp. | reverse complement strand
TTTCCCTTCTTGAAGCAGTCGCTCTCGACGGAAACCGCCAAGACCCTTCGGGTTCTCCTACGGAGATGCTACGCAAACGCCAGTTGCTTCACTTGGGCAAAGCCCAAGACCGCACTGGACTCACCGCGCTGCTTCGCTTTTCCCTGTCTCAACCAGGAAATTAATTGTGCATCGACTACTTACTAATGCTAACCACTAACAAAATAATTCCTTGTCCCCTTAGCATCTAAAGCTGTTCCCAGACGATTTAAAGCATGAACGTAAGCTGCCGTCCGAACGTCTATATCTAAATTTTGAGCAATAGACCAAGTATTTTCGGCTTCTATTCGCATTTTCTCTTGTAAACGCTGATTAACTTCTTCTAAAGTCCAATACCAACCGCTACGATTTTGTACCCATTCAAAATAACTAACCGTAACTCCACCAGCGTTAACTAAAATATCGGGAAAAACATAAATACCTTGTTGTGCCAAAATTTTATCAGCATCAGAGTTAATTGGACCATTGGCTACTTCAAAGATATATTTGGCTTTAATATCAGCAGCATTATCAGCCGTAATTTGATTTTCCAAAGCAGCAGGAATCAAAACATCTACATCTAAAGCTAGTAATTCTCGATTAGAAATCACTTGGTGTTCCACAATACTACAGACACTACCTTGGCAGTAGACTGCTTTCATTTCGCGACTTTGATTTTTATGTTCCCTGACGCTGGCAATATCTAAACCCTGGGGTGCATAAATTCCCCCTTTAGAGTCACTTACCGCAACTATTGTATATCCTGCCTGGGCAAGTAAACTAGCTAAAGTTGCACCTGCATTACCAAAACCCTGAATCGCAACGGTAGTGTCTGGGGGCATTAATTCAAATTTGGGCAATATTGTTTGAATAACGGTAAATGCGCCCATTGCTGTAGCTGTATCTCTGCCTTGGCTTCCGCCCAAAGCTAAGGGTTTACTTGTAACGACTCCTCGACATAATTTGCGTTTAATAGTACTGTATTGATCCATCATCCAACCCATAATCGTAGCGTTGGTATAAACATCAGGAGCAAGAATATCAATATCAATCCCAATTGCATCAGCGATCGCATCTATGTAACCGCGACTCAATCTTTCTAATTCTGCCTTGGATAATTCTTTAGGATTGACAGTAATACCGCCTTTTGCACCACCGAAAGGTAAATCTAATAAAGCACATTTAAAGGTCATCCAAAAAGCCAGAGATTGGACTTCATCTAAACTGACATCGGGATGGTAACGGACTCCCCCTTTACCTGCCCCTCTAGTATCGTCGTAACGCACCCGATAACCAGCAAAGACTTTTAATCTACCATCATCCATTCGCACAGGAATCGAGACACTGAGACTACTTTTAGGATGTTGCAAACGAGCGATCGCATCTTCGGAGATCTCTACATGCTTTAAAGCCTGTTCTAATCTTTTGCTGGCATCCGATAGTAAGGAAGAAGTTGTGGAGTCGTCTTGATTTTGCATCCCTAGCCCTTAGATTGAGTGATCAGTATTCTTTCATAACTTAAGATTTTACGGTAGCTTGTTTCTAAGATATGCTGATTTTTTAATCTTTGTTCACAACCAAAGGCTAGAAGCAGATAGTTTCAGACTTTAAATCAGCAACGTCAATTATTTTTATAATCTAAGAAAAGAAACTCAAGAAAAGCTGATAGCTGATAGCTACAAAAAGTATTACTTTCAGGTTCATACCATAGATCACCAACGCCCTATGACTTTTTCAAATACCAATGATCATCGCTCCTTTGTCCAGGCTTTACAACAAAGAAGAGAGCAATTAGCACAATTAATTGAATACCCAGTTTTATTATGGTCAGGTAATCTGATCAGCCGCAACTTTGACGCTAATAAATTTCCTTTTCGTGCCAGTAGTCATTTTTTATATTTTGCAGGACTACCTTTAACTAATGCGGCGATTCGTTTAGATGCTGGCAAATTAGAGTTATTTATGGATAATCCACCTCCACAAGCAACTCTTTGGCATGGTGAAACAGTTTCAAGAGAGGAAATTGCTACCATAATTGGTGCAAAGACAGCTTATCCGTTAGCAAAGTTGTCAGGAAACACCGAGGGAGTAGCGACTATAGCTGTACAAGATTTAGCTACTTATCAGCAACAATGCCAATTATTAAATCGCGCTGTAGCCTTGTCGCATCAGGCAGAAGGAATTGATTTAGCCTTAGTCCAGGCAATAGTTAAATTGCGATCGCGTCACGATCATCTAGCTTTATCAGAATTGCGTCAATCCGCTCAAGTCTCAGTACTAGCACACATAGCAGGAATGCAAGCTACCCACAAGTCTCAAACCGAGGCGGAAATACGGGGGGCAATGGAAGGGGTAATTATCGCTCACGGTATGAGTTGTGCTTATAACAGTATTGTGACAGTACATGGGGAAGTATTACACAATGAATCTTATGATAACCAACTAAAACCAGGAGATCTATTATTAGCGGATGTGGGTGCGGAAAATCCTCATGGTTGGGCAGCGGATATTACCCGTACTTGGGCAGTTTCAGGTAAATTTTCTAGCACTCAAAAAGATATTTATGAAATAGTTTTAGCTGCTCACGATCGCTGTATTGCCGAGATACATCCTGGAGTAGAATACCAAGATATTCATTTATTAGCTGCCAAGATCATCGCTGAAGGTTTAGTAAACTTAGGTATTTTAAAAGGTAATCCCCAAGATTTAGTAGACATGGATGCCCATGCTTTGTTTTTCCCTCATGGTATTGGACATTTACTAGGATTAGATGTTCACGACATGGAAGATTTAGGAGACGTAGCAGGCTATGAAACAGGCAGAGTCAGGAGCGATCGCTTTGGGTTAGGCTATTTACGGTTAAATCGTCCTTTACAGCCAGGAATGTTAGTCACCATCGAACCAGGTTTTTATCAAGTTCCTGCAATTTTAAATAATACTGAGTTTCGCTCTCGATATCAAGATGTCGTTAACTGGGAGCGTTTAGCCCAGTTTGCAGATGTTAGAGGCATTAGAATTGAGGATAATGTTTTAGTCACCGAAACTGGTACTGAGGTTTTAACACAAGATTTACCTACTAAAATTAAGGACATTGAATTCACCTTCTTTCAGTGAAAAATAATTATCCATTATCAATTATCAATTATCCATTATCAATTATCAATTATCCAATTATGGTGTCTTCCAAATGCGCTGATGATAATCTTCTAATTTGGCATAGGGATCGCTATAGCTATGATGATGATCATGATCGTGGTGGTGATCATGGTGATGATGGTGTCCATGTCCATGTTCATCTAAGGCAGCTAGACGAAACTTACACATTTCACAATTCATGGTAACTTGACCCAATTGCGCTTCAATTTCTCGTTGCCTAATTGTTTGTAGCAATTGAGGAGCAATACCCATTTCAGGCAAGCAAGTAAAATCAATATCTGTATATTGTTCTGCTTGTTGAGCGGTAATATCAAAGATTTTTTCCATTAAAGTGCCTGTAAACAAGAAATAGGGCAGGACAATAATACGTTTGGGTTTATAGAGATAAGCACGACTAAAACCTGCTTCTAAACGTGGATGAGTAATACCAATAAAACAGGTTTCTACGGTGTGGTAGCCACTGCCTTCCCACATAATACGCGCTAGTTTACAAACATCGCCATTAGCATCAGGATCGCTTGAACCCCGACCAACAAACAAGAGTACTGTATCCGCACGGGAAATATTATGAGGATTATGTTCTGGTTGATCCAATTCTGCCAAGCGATCGCGCCAGAGATCGATAATATTAGGAGTAATACCAAAATGACGACCGTAATGAAAGTTTAACTGCGGATAAAGCGATCGTGATCGGTCTAATTCGTTGGTAACGTCAAATTTATTATGTCTGGCAGCAAATAGCAAAATTGGCAAAGCCGTAATTTCTGTATAACCTTCTTTAACACAAGCCTCTACTCCCTCTTGAATTGAAGGCAGGGTTAATTCTAAAAAACAAGGAATAACGGGACGAGAAGTGTCTAATTTTTGATAGGTTTCTACAAAATCGATAAAGGTTTGTCTACCTCTATCATTTCTTGTTCCATGCCCAATTGCCAATAAAGGGCGAGGATAAGGCAGAGAAGGCAATTGAAGTGCATTAAAATTTGATTTAGCAAATGAATGGGTAATAACCATCTGTACCTCGCAGATTGATAAATTCGGTTAAGTATTTTATTTAATCGGCGGGCATCCTGACTCAGAAATATTTTTATAGCATCTATCTCATCACAGTTGCGGGACAGCGTTGGATTTACACCAAACTTTCCCCATTACTTCTAATGGCTGTTCCCCATTAAAACCGATTTCCCGATCATACTGTCAATTTTGGTTCTATAAATCAGGAATTTAGCTTAAGATCAACTAATATAATTCAACGATGAAAATAACTTTCTTCTGACTACATGCGGGCTAGCCCTTTGTGACTTCTGTACGGGCGATTCGCGAATCGCCCCTACTTCTGACTTCTGTTTTTCAAGCTAGGTTTATTAATGTTGAAATTTAAACCCCTGATACCCTCATCAACTCTGCGACGGTGGAACAATAATTTGTCAACCCAAAGCTTTTGGGGGTAACGGGATTAGTGTGGGTAAAATGGCGATAATCGAGGGAAAAGCGACTCCAAGAATCCATTTGAATCCGAAAGATTTTGATAAAAATATTGGCAAGCCAAATATATAAAGGAAAACGCCAATAAATTCTTGTCCCAAAATAATTGCTCATTTGGGCGATCGCCTGGTCAACAGTAATTGCAGGATTACCTAATACTAAACAGTCTACTGACTCCTTACTTGGTTTTGGTTGAGGAGAAAATTCAGGATGTTCTACTAAATAGCTAATGACTCCAGCGATATCTTGAGCATGAATAAAGTGAAAACTACCGTCAATGCTAAACCAACGAATCAATTTAATCCATTTAGTTACATCGGTAATACCAGAACTTAAATGAGAATAGGGTTTATCGCGATCGCCACCAAAAACTAGTGTGGGAAATACAGCGATAATTTTATCAGCAATCTCTTGTTGTGCAAGTTGAGTAAAACATTGATACTTGGTACGAATATAGTCATGACCAAACTCGCTTGCAGGTAGGAGTAATTGATTGTGACGATCCAAAATACTAGCGGTGGAAAAATAAATAACTCGCTTACAGATTTGTGGATTTAACAAGTTAATCAAAGCCAAAGTTTTAACCACATTGATATTATAAGTTTCCTTTTCTCCTCCCCAAGCTGTTGCTGCCAAAATTGCCACATTAATATTTTCAAATAACAAGTCGCTATATTCTTCGATACGGGACATATCTCCTGATAAGACATGAATCCCAGGACGAGATTGATAATCAAACTGAAGCTTATCAGGATTTCTTACTAGCAAATATAATTCGTGGTTGGTATTTTGAATTAGTGCTTGTGTCATATAGTGACCAATACAACCACTAGCACCAGTAATAAAAATCCGTTTCATATCAAAATTTTAGACAAATATTTTTTCAACAATCATACTTCAGTAATCAGTAATCATTTTGGTGAATCTGAAAAATCAAGGTTAAAATCAGGACAATCACTCTTATGTTTTATGTTTTAGGGTCATGCAGGACTTTGCTACAGATAAGAATCTTCAAGCTCAGGCTAATATTGTTAGACAAATACAGTTGATTAATGTCTCAGAGATTCAGATCCTAAAAGAAGTTTTATTGGTAATTGATACAAAATATTTTGCTGAGCGAAAAAATATAGAGCCTGCTGCTGTCTGTGCGTTAATACTTAACCATCCTGCAATTCCTCGTTTTTATGCCACTTCTACCAAAGGATATCTCAAGCAGCAAACAAGGTATCAAAAGCAGTGTCAACAGAAGATTACTGAAGAGCTTTTACCTACTGCTATTAAAGAAGTTTACAAACGTAACCATCCTCGAACTCTCAATCAAGATTTAGTCATTGCTAATAACGCCATCTTAAAAAAAATACGAGCGGAGTCGTGGCGATTACTTGAACGTGGTGATAACCGTCCTCAAGTCGGACAAACTGATATTTTTGATGTCTTGGCTAATCTTAACCTTACTAATTTGGTCGAAAGTGAAGTCATTATTGATGCTCACAGTCATATTCACACTGATTATGCCTCAACTTGCGATCGCATTAGTCTTTCTGATGTCTGTGCTATGGTCTTAAATCATGAAACTGTACCTGCTTTCTATGCTACTAATGCCAAAGAGTACAATCAATATAAACAAACCTATTTAACTCAATACCAAACGAAAGTTAGAAAAGTTATTCGCCAAAGCGTTAGTCAAGTAAATCGAGAAGGTTCGGAAAATTCTTTTAATCTAAAGAGCATAGCTAAAAACAATGCCAATATTCGTAATGTAAACTCTTGGGAAGATACACATGAATAAACCTTTTGTATAAGTTTCTAATAATAAGTAGAACTTTTTACTTTTGATTCCTGATTCATATTAAGCTAGGGAAGACACTCTAAGATACAGCTACATAACGATCATCCAAATCAAAAATCAAAAATAATACAGGTGATCGCTAAATATTTAACAAAAATGATAAAGGAAGACTCATATTTTCTGCAAAACCAAGAATAGCGCGATCGCGATGTTCATATATTAGTTTTCCTTCCCCATCAAACAAAAAAGTTGCTCCTCTTTGAGTCAAATATGCAGAATTAGGAACATAGGTTTTCCAGTTACTTAAAACTTCAGTCATATTGCGTAAACGTAAAGTTGCGAGTTCAAAAGGACGCTGAAAACCACTTCCTCCTGCTAACTTAAAAAACGAACCTTTGATTGGTGGTAGAGGCGTATCACGAATAACTTCTGCATCAGCAATTAATTGCGGTGCTTGGCGATCGCCTTTATAACCTCGAAAGACTTCGGCTAGAGTGCCAGGACTACCGATTCCTGCGCACATTAGCATTAAATTAAGCCAAGCATTTTGTCCTGTTGATAAAAACGGTAGTTTGACTGATAAACCTGGATAAAGTTCTAGTTGTTGATGTATTTTGGCACTAGGATCGACAAATAACCACGCTTGGGGAAATCCTGTATATTCACAAAATTTCTGACCAGCAGAGCGATCGCCGATCCCAATTGCTCGTATATTTATGCCTTTAGCTTGCAGTTTTGCTGATTCTTGTTGTAGCCACCAAGCATATTCTAAGCTATCAAAATCCCCTAATTGCGACCAGATCAGCAGCAGGAAAGGATTTCCCGACTCACAACCATTAAAAATGGAGACTGTTTCTCCATCACTAACTCTAAGACATTGCGTCTGAGTTAAAAGAGCATAAGGACTTTGGATCATGAGCGAATAGTTTTGAATAAAGTATTTTTCAAAATATATGGAATAAGTGCAGTAGTGACAGCAGATATGCGATCGCCTTCTATTTTTTGTGGGTAATAAAGCCTAGACTTTTAACTTTAGTCTATTTAGGGGGTCAAATTCAAAGGCACAATTGCAACCGTTTGGGATTTAATTAAAGTTGGCTCTAAACAATCAAGCGAAAAGATTAACTTAACTTGTGATCCTTCTGCCTTCTGCCTTCGTTCACTGAATTTCCCAAGAATTAATAATCTTTTCAGCAGTATTTAAAAATTTAGAAAATTTAGCTCTTTCAGCCGTATAAATAGCAATATAAACCTGATTATTTTTAATTGTAAAAGCTTCCATCTGTCTTAACTGTAATCCGTCTTCTTGACGGGAATAAATCACCATCCGCGCAGGAAATTGATCAATGGTAGTTTTACGGTCTTGGTAAACTTCAATTTCGTTACCTTTTTGTTGCTTAATACGTTCAAAAACAGTATTAGTATATTCTTCTAGGGTAGTAGGTTCAGAGGCTAAATATTCCACTGCAATATAAACTTTTTCTAGAAATAAATCAGCATCAGTTTCTAAAGGAGAAGCAAAGACTGCTACTCCCCCTGTGATTGGATCGCTTAGTTCGCGATGCGACCAATCTTGAGGATACTTCAGCTGAAATTGATAATCATCATTAACATAACTATTAAAATCCTTGTAAGCATTTTTATTAATGCCAATGAAAATAATAACTGAAGCAACTATAAAAGGAAGAGTCAATAATGACCAAAGAATTACTCGCCAGAATTTAGAACGATCTTTAGCTTGACGTTGAAAATTCAATCGGTTTTTTGTTCTATTAGGACGAGTATTAACGGCTGAGTTATTGGTTGGCGGATTATTGAAAAATGGCGGAGGTAAAATAACTACATTTTGATGCTCAAAATCAAGTTCAGCTAAAACTTCCGTGGCTGATTGATAGCGTTGAGATGGACGTTCTCCGACCATTTTGTTGAGTATATCGGCAAGTTTAGGTCTAATACTGGCTGTAGCTATCTTCTGAATTTTTAAAGCTGTTTGAGCCGTTTCTGAGTTAAAAGATTTTACCTGAATAAATTCGCTAATTTGACCAGTTAAAGCATAAATAATTGTCTTACCTAGAGCATAAATATCACTACTAAAATCAGGTTTTCCTCTCTGTTGTTCTAAAGGCGCAAAATCTAGATTGGTTACAGTTTGAGTAAATTGCTTATTAAATACAACAGCGTTTTTAATGCTAGCGAAATTAGTTAAAAACTTTTTCCCTGCTTGCTCCTGAAATAAACTAGCAGGTTGAATATTAAGATGAATTACTCCTGCTTGATGAATAAACTCTAAAATACCCAAAATTTCTTGTAACCACTCAATTGCTTCTGCCTCATTGATGAGAGAATTGGTTAATTTTTGGGCTAAACTTTCACCTTGAATAAATTCTTGAACTAAATAAAAATGGCGATCGCATTCAAAAAAAGCCAATAGTTGTGGAATCTGGGGATGCTGACTAATATTCTTAAGCACATTTCCTTCAGCGACAAATGCTTGTAAAACTTTGTGCCAAGATTTAGTACCCAATATTTCACTGTCATATCGAGGTTGTAGCCTTTCAATCTGACATTTTGGCTTACCTGTTTGCCCTAAATCTTCTGCTGCATAAATTGTACTAAAATCATCTTGACTTAGTTCTTGAAGAATACGATAGCGATCGCACAATATCTTACCAACTATTGACTCCATGCAAGTCCAGTTAAATTTACGATTGCAAATAAATATAAAATTACTATTACTAACTAGAACTTTATTCTAGCTAGATAGTTCCTGTTTTAATTCATCCAAACGGACGATAACTTCTTGACTATGAATACTCGGCCTAACTCCTAAAAAAGTTTCGCGTAACATTCCTTCAGGGTCGATTAAATAAGTATGTCTCAAAGACATTGTTCCCAGCCAAGATCCGTAGGCTTTACTGACACTACCGTCTGTATCTGCTAATAAAGGAAATTTGAGTCCTTCAGAGTCACAAAATTCAGCATGAGAATCAACATCATCTACACTTACTCCTAAAATTTGAGCATTTCTTGCTTCATATTTTGCTAAATCTTGTTGAAAACGTCGAGCTTCTAAAGTACAACCTGAAGTAAAATCTTGAGGATAAAAATATAACACAACCCATTGTCCACGGTAATCTTTTAGAGCAATATCACCATCTCCTGTATTAGTAGGCAAGATAAATTCTGGAGCAGGTTCATTAATAGGTGGTTGTTTGCCTCCCATTGCCCAGGCATTAGATACTATTAAGCCAGAAAACAATAAAGACAAAGCAACAGCTAACCAAAATTGAATTGAAATTAAACGTTTCATAATCTACAAAAATATGATTTACTTAACATAAGATTACAAGTAATGCTTAGACCATAACAAAAAATTAATACAAGCGTTTAACCTGCTAATTTGTGGAGGCTCGCAGCCAATACAGTTTCAAAATTATTTGTTAATGTTGTTGCTTAAAACCCAGCGTAGTAACTAAAAATAAAAATTATGAGTACCGATTTGATTCCACCTCACGGTGGTGAGTTAATAAATCGTCTAGCGACCCTTGAAGAAAAACAAAATTTCTTGGCTAAAGCAGATTCTTTACCCAGAGTGCAGTTAGATGAAAGAGCTACCTCCGATCTAGTAATGATCGCCATTGGTGGTTTTAGCCCTTTGAATGGATTTATGGAACAAAACGACTATCTAGGTGTAGTCAAAGAGATGCGGTTAGCCAATGGTTTACCTTGGTCAGTACCTGTTACTCTCTCTGTTACCGAAGCAGAAGCCGAGCCTTTAAATGAGGGCAGCTTGATTCGTTTAGATGACCCCAACGGCAAGTTCATTGGCGTTTTACAATTGACTGAAAAATATAGCTATGACAAAAAGCTAGAAGCCGTCAATGTTTACGGCACTGATGAAGAGCAACATCCTGGGGTAAAAGTAGTTTATGAACAAGGTAATGTTAACCTAGCAGGGCCAATCTGGTTACTAGAACGAGAAGCTCATCCTCAATTTCCTGAATACCAAATCGATCCTGCTGCTTCCAGGTCAATGTTCAAAGAAAGAGGCTGGAAAACTGTAGTTGGTTTTCAAACTCGTAACCCAATTCACCGCGCCCATGAGTATATCATCAAATGCGCTTTAGAAATCGTGGATGGTTTATTTCTTCATCCATTAGTCGGAGCAACTAAAAGTGATGATATTCCTGCCGATGTGCGGATGCGTTGTTATGAGATTATGCTGGAAAACTATTTCCCTCAAGAGCGAGTAATTTTAGCCATCAATCCTTCCGCAATGCGTTACGCAGGACCGAGAGAAGCGATTTTTCACGCCCTAATTCGTAAAAACTATGGTTGTACTCACTTTATCGTTGGTCGTGACCACGCTGGAGTAGGTGACTATTATGGTACTTACGATGCCCAAGAGATTTTTGATGAATTTAAACCTGAAGAATTAGGTATTACTCCCCTCAAGTTTGAACACGCTTTTTATTGCACTCGTACAGAGCAAATGGCGACAGCCAAAACTAGTCCTGCCAATAAAGAAGAGCGTATTCATTTATCAGGCACCAAAGTGCGGGCAATGCTGAGAGAAGGCAAAACCCCTCCCCCACAGTTTTCACGTCCCAAAGTGGCAGAAGAATTAGCTAGAGCCATGAAAGTTGCAGAGTAATTATTAATTACCAAAACAAAACACTATAATTGGTTACAGATTGAGGCTACTAAATTAGTCTGAATCCGTAACCTTTATAGTTTTAACCAGCTATAAGCTATAAGCCAGGTTTAAAAGTTAGAGCAGTTAGAGCAATCATCCTTACTGTCCTTACTGTTATGTAAGCTTATAGCTAACCGCATAGCGGTTTTAACCGACATTTTCGCAGCTATTACTGATAGGCTGATAGCTGACATTAAAAGCTAATAGTTGATATGGGATTTGATCGCCGAACTTTTTTACAGCAAGCTGGATTGGCTTGGTTTACTTGGGGAGCAACCGAAGCAGGAATTACTGCTTGGGGAAACAATAACCACCTAGCAGCCTTAGTTCAAAATTATCAACAAACTTTAGCAACACCTACAAATCGCAAGCTAGCCTTACTGGTGGGGATCAATCGCTATCCCCATAACGATAGGCTTGATGGTTGTCTGACAGATATTGAACTGCAACGAGAGCTTTTAATTCATCGTTTTGGTTTCCATCCGCAAGATATCCTCTGCTTGGGCGATCGCCAGGCTACCAGAGAAAATATTGAAACTGCTTTTATTGAGCATTTAGTCAAACAGACACAAGCTGATGATGTGGTGGTCTTTCATTTTAGTGGCTACGGTGGTCAAGTCAAAATGCCTTTGGCTTCCGAGAGTACCACAGACAAAAATTTAAATAATGAACAGGCTTTCCGACTAGTTAATAGCTTTGTACCAGTAGATGGAGTACTCCCTTCTAAAAAAACCTCAATCGCCAATAGTATCTTACAAGAAACCTTGTTAGTGCTGGCACAGAGTTTGTCTACTACCAAGTGTACTTTTATTTTAGACACTAGTTTTAACACTACCCCCCGCAGCAGACATAGTAGTCTCAAAATTCGCTCAATAGCAGAAATTGCTGACAGTCCTAGTTCTCAAGAATTAGCTTTTTTAGCAGAATTAGAAAATGATCTAGCTGCTAAAGGACTTAAACCCAGTAAAAGATTATTGTCTTTGCCAGGAATAGTTCTTTCTGCGAGTGGTAACAATCAAGTAGCAGCAGAAAGACATTGGCATGGTTTTAGTGCTGGTTTATTTAGCCAAGCTCTCACCCAGCATCTATGGCAGATTACTCCTAGCAGCAAAGTCCAGACAGTGTTAGTCAAAACCGCAGCTACCGTAGAGCAAGTTATGGGTAGACAACAGCAGCCTACTCTTAATAATCCCGAAAAATCAACTCTTGCTTATTATTTAGCGACTAGCGATGCCCCTAATGCGATCGGTATAATTAGCAAAATTAATAGCAACGGCAATATTGAAGTAAAACTCTTGGGTTTACCAGCTAATATTCTCGACTGTTACGGGGTTAATTCTTGTTTGAGTTTGATAGCTAGTAATGATCTGCAATTGCAGATCAAATCTAAAGAAGGTTTAGTGAGTAAAGCTCAACTATTATCACCAGCAACCGAAAATATTCCACAAGTGGGACAATTGGTTCAGGAAAAAATAAGGATACTAGAACCTAACCTGCGTTTAACTCTAGCTTTAGATCCAGACTTACAAAGAATTGAACGAGTCGATGCCACTAGTGCGATCGCTAATATTGCTGCGGTAAATTCGGCGATTGTCTCAGGAGAGCAAAATGCTGATTGTCTCTTGGGTAAAGTTCACCATGAGTCTAGTCCAGACGCAGCTAAGAGCGATACCAACAGCGAAGTCAAAACTTTTAGCTATGGTTTATATACCGCAGGAGGAATGTTAATTGGTCAAACTACAGGATTAGAAGAAGAGGCAGTTAAAATTGCTATTGAACGTCTTCAGCCTCAATTTAATAATTTATTAGCAGCCAAATGGTTAGGACTGACTAGCAATGAATTTTCTTCGGGGTTAAAAGTGAATGCTAATCTAACTACAGGGGAAAAAAAGTCGGCTATTAACTTGCAAGCAGCTACATCTATTTCTGAGCAATCATCACCTGTTAAAAAATCGGTTTTCTCTAACAATAATTACAACCTGAATTTGGGTAGTGCTGTACCCATTCTAGTTAAAGGCTCAGAAATACAACTGACTTTGAGTAATACAGGTGAGCGAGAATTATACGTCATACTCTTAGGTGTTGATTCTGACAGTAAGATTTTCGCCCTCTATACTCCTACTCAACCCACAACTGTCGAAACAGAAGCACAATTAAAAAATATGGCGATCGCTCCCCAAAACGAACTAATAATTCCTCAAACAGACAGTTCTTGGAAATGGAAAGTGTCTGATACAGTTGGTATTAATACTTTATATGCTATTTTTGCTGTTAAACCTTTTGAACGAACTCTCAAAGCCTTAGCAACACAGCAAAACATTAAACTCGATCAACAGCAAGTTTTAAATGTAGTTAATCCTCAAGTGGTTCTCCAAGCGATAATGCAAGATCTACACGCTGCAAGTTCAGTCTCTAGTGAATTATTACCCAGTAGCGATGTTTATGCCTTAGATGTGAATTGTTGGGCAACTCTCAGTTTTGTTTATGAAGGAGTAACCAATTAACAATCAACAATCAACAATCAACAATCAACAATTAACCGATATTGTTATTTTGTCTAATGGCCCAGGAGAAATAACAACATGGGTGCGTCCTGTGGTGAAATGTTTGCGTCGTGTTTTGGCAGATGCAGAAAATCAGGTCAGAATTTCCGTTATACTTTCTCCCTGCCCTCACAGTACAGGTAAAGAAGCTGCGATCGCTTTAAGTTTTCCTGAAGTAGATCGGGTATTGGCTGCCTCGGATTTTTGGGCTTTTTTACTTTGGGGTAAAACTTCAGATAACTGGCAGTGGCATAAAAAAGGCATAGTGGTCTTTTTAGGAGGTGATCAGTTTTATACCGTCCTCATTAGTAAACGTTTGGGCTACTCTAGCTTGATTTATGCCGAATGGGATGCTCGTTGGTATCGTTTTGTTGACCTTTTTGCAGCCATGAATCAAAAAGTGATTGCAGCAATTCCCACTGCTTATCAAGATAGATTTTCGTTAGTGGGAGACTTAATGGCAGACACCGCTTTAGAAATTACCAGCCAATCTCCCCAACCAGATCCTAAACAGCCTGTAATCGGACTATTAGTAGGTTCAAAACCAGCCAAACTTTCTCAGGGAGTCCCTTTGTTTCTGGCGATCGCCGAAAAAATCCAATCAATGCAACCCCAGGCAAAATTTATAATTCCAGTTGCACCAACTCTAGATTTAGATACTCTGAGCCACTATGCTAATTCTCGCTTCAATCCTCTTGTGACTTCTTTAGGCAATGTAGAAGCGCAGTTAGTCAACTCAAACTCTGATCAGGCTTATTTTATGACTTCTGGAGGGACTAAAATCAATCTAGTTACCGAGTTTCCCGCTTATCAAACTCTGCTCAACTGTCAACTATGCCTAACTACCGTCGGTGCAAATACCGCTGAACTTACGGCTTTGGGTATACCCATGATTGTTTTATTACCAACACAACAGCTAGATGCCATGCGCTCTTGGGATGGATTGCCTGGAATTTTAGCCAATCTACCTGGTTTGGGAACGATATTTGCTAAGTTAATAAATTGGCTGGTATTAAAGCAAGGACGTTTATTTGCTTGGCCAAATATTTGGGCAGGGGAAGAGATTGTTCCTGAATTAGTAGGTAAATTACAGCCAGAAGCGATCGCCCAATTAGTGTTAAATTATCTTGCAAATCCAAGTAAAATGCAAAAAATGCGTGAACAGCTAATAGCTGTCAGGGGTAGCACTGGTGCAACCCAAAAGATCGCAGATATAATTAAGCAAAAAATAACTAAAACTTAATATTTAACCCAAACTATTTAAATAGTGAGCTATATTCGGCTATATTAGTTATATAGCCTGCCTGATTTCCTTGCCAAAAATTGTGCTTCAAGGTTATATTCAGGTTAAAATTTGGTAGAGTAACGTCTCGGCAACTTCGTGGTCGCTTAGTAATCCTAGTCAAAAGAATGTAAATTCATCTAGTGATTACCCTAATCGCGTAAGCGTACGCGCTCGCCTTTGACTATGGGCTTGCCCAATCTTCTAGAAGACGATGCTGAAAGCAATCGCACCTTGTGCAGTGGGAATAGCCCAATTAGACCTAGCGAGAATCGCCGAGCTAGTCGCTAATTTTGAGCCATTGGAATTACTCTAATTGCCCAGAAATTACATCAGTCACCTAAGTCTTTACTAATCTTAATAAAGTCTTAGTTACAGCTATTTATCCTTATTACTTTCGACTGTCGAATCTTTCTGTAATCCGCTTCTGTCTTCTCAGAGCAAATCAGTAGAAAGCTAATTTTACCAGAGACAAACATTAACTCTCAAGCACCAAGCAAATAATTAAGACTACTCAAACAAAATTATTTGGTAACATCTAAACGCGATAGCTATATATGTAAAATTTACCAATTTATATTTCATAATTTTTTTGAATTGAGAAACACTGAAAAAAGATTGAGCAATTCTCAATCAATGGGTTATATGGTTTTACGACAGGCTAATTGTTAATCAGCCATCAGAATTTTGAGGAAAATTAATGCCAAAACAGATTATTATTGCAGAACAACATCATATAGCTGCTGTTTTCTGGGAAGAACAAATACAAGAATTAATTGTTGCCACTGGTAATCAACAAGTAAGTGATATCTACTTGGGGTCTGTAGAAAACGTAATTCCCGGTATTGATGCTGCTTTTGTAAACATTGGTGATGCCGAGCGAAATGGTTTTATTCACGTTA
>CAYMWC010000134.1:0-15905 GCA_964393695.1 uncultured Pleurocapsa sp. | reverse complement strand
AGGCAAAGTTTTAGCTATTTAATGGTTGGTTTATTTAAGCCGAAGTGTACTAGTTCAATCCTCATATCAACAGAAAAAAGCGATGATCTCTTATGCAGCCCAAGAAATTAGCATCTTAGTTGTAGATGATGTAGCGGATAACTTAAAAGTTTTGTCTAGTACTTTGACACAACAAGGCTATCAAGTACGCTGTGCCAAAAACGGTTTGACGGCATTACTAGGGGCTAGCACAATTCAGCCTAATCTGATTTTACTGGATATCAAAATGCCTGACCTCGATGGTTATGAAGTCTGTCGAAAATTAAAAGCTGACGAGCGAACTCGTCATATTCCTGTAATTTTTCTTAGTGCTTTGGATGATGTCTTAGATAAAGTCAAAGCCTTTGAAGTTGGAGGTGTAGACTATATCAGTAAACCTTTTCAGGTCAAAGAAGTATTAATTCGTGTTAAAAATCAAATCGCGCTGCAATCAGCCCAAGCTGAAATATTTCAATTAAATCAAGAACTAGAAAAAAGAGTTCAAAAAAGGACTTTAGAACTTAAAACTGCCAATCGTCAACTAAAACGGGAAATTATCGAACGCCAGCGAGTTCAACAACAGTTAATTCATGACGCACTTCACGATGGCTTAACTGGGTTGCCCAATCGAACCTTATTAATGAAAAGAATTGAGTTTACTATTCAGCAGGCACAACTTAATGCTGATTATATGTATGCCGTGCTGTTTATTGATTTAGATCGCTTTAAAATTATTAACGATAGCTTAGGTCATGCTGTTGGAGATCAATTATTGATTGCGGTGTCTAATTTACTTCAGCAGTGTTTACGGGATAGCGATATTGTCGCTCGTTTGGGGGGAGACGAGTTTATTATTTTATTAGATGAGATCAAAGATCTACATGATGCTACGGCTATCGGCGATCGCATTCAACACAAACTGCGATCGCCATTTGAAATTGAAGGTCAACATATTTTCACTACTGCTAGTATTGGGGTTGTCTTTGGTTCTAATAGTTACAATAATCCCTCAGATTTACTACGAGATGCTGATATTGCGATGTATCGTGCCAAAAAAAAGGGGAAAGCACGTTATGAGATTTTTGACCAAGCTATGTACCATGAGACTCTTAAGCTGATTGAGTTAGAAAATAGTTTGCGTTTAGCAATTAAGCGTAATGAATTTGTGCTTCATTATCAACCGATAATTTCTCTGGGTAATAACGATCTGGTTGGTTTTGAAGCTTTAATTCGCTGGCAACATCCCATCAAAGGTTTTATTTCTCCTGCCGAATTTATTCCCATTGCTGAAGAGACAGGCTTAATTGTCGATATTGGAGCATGGCTACTTAAAGAAGCTTGTCAACAATTACAAAAGTGGCAAAAGCAATTTGATTTTATTCCCCAAGTAGCCTCTTTAAAAATGAGTATTAATCTGGCAAGTCAACAGTTACAAGAACCAGAATTTATTCACAAATTAGATCAAATCCTCGAAGAAACTGGTTTAGATGGTAGTTTTTTAAGATTAGAGATTACAGAAAGTGTCTTAATTGAACCTGGGGGCAGTGTCCAAAATACCCTCAAACAAATTAGAAATAGAAATATTAAATTGAGTATTGATGATTTTGGAACTGGCTATTCTTCTTTGAGTTATTTACGCCGTTTTCCGATTGATAATCTGAAAATAGATCGTTCTTTTATTGAGCAAATGAATTGTGATTCCGAAAACTTTGAAATTGTCAGAGTAATTATTACCCTGGCAAAAACTTTAGGGATGGATGCTATTTCTGAAGGAGTAGAAACCCTCCAACAACTTCAACAATTGAGAGCCTTGGGCTGTGAATTTGGTCAGGGATATTTATTTGCTAAACCTTTACCTCCCAGTGCCGTAGAATCAGTACTATTGCATTATCCAGATTCCTTTAGCTCAACTGCCTGTTAAGTATAGCTAAATTTATTAACATGAAGTAATGAATCAAATATTACAACAGGGTCAAATAGTTGAAATAGAGATAACCGATCTCAATACTAGTGGTGAAGGGGTAGGAAGACATAACGGCAAAGTAATATTTGTCCCCAATACAGTGACTGGCGATCGCTTGACTGCTAAAATTATTCAATCAAAAGCTAAATTTGCTAGAGGTAAAATTGAACAATTATTAACCCCATCTCCTCACCGTATTCGTCCTCAGTGTATTGTGGCTGATAAATGTGGTGGTTGTCAGTGGCAGCATATCGAACCAGTCTATCAACGGGAAGCCAAACGTCAGCAAGTAATTCAAGCTTTTCAGCGTCTTGCAGGTTTTGAAAATGTTCAGGTGCAGCCTGTTTTACATACAGCCAATATTCTCAATTATCGCAACAAATCCACTTATCCCTTAGCAAGATCGGCTACAGGACAAGTCCAAGCTGGTTATTATCGTCAGGGTAGTCATAAGTTGGTTAATCTCAATCAATGTCCTGTGCAGGATGAACGTCTACATCCCCTCCTTCATGAGGTTAAGCAGGATATTCAACAACAAGGTTGGTCAATTTATAATGAAACCAATCATCAGGGCAAATTACGCCATCTATCCCTCAGAATTGGCAGTAATACAGGGGAAATGTTGTTGACTTTAATTGCTACCAATCAACAGTTAACAGGACTGGAAACACAGGCAAATATCTGGCTAGAACGTTATCCTCAACTAGTAGGAGTCTGTTTAAATATTAATAGCGATCGCACTAATGCTATTTTAGGTTCAACAACTTATACTATTGCTGGCAAATCTTATCTGCGAGAAATCTTTGCTGGGATTGAATTACATATTGGTGCAGATACTTTTTTTCAAATTAATACTAGCGCAGCGGAATTACTCTTGGAGGCGATCGTTGCTCAATTGAATTTGACTGGAGAGGAAACCATTATTGATGCCTATTGTGGAATTGGAACATTTAGTTTACCTCTGGCACGAATGGTCAAGCAGGTAGTCGGGATCGAAATTAATCCAGTTTCAATCAAACAAGCCCAGCAAAATGCTGCCCTCAATCAAATATTTAATGTAACTTTTTATGCAGGTAAAGTCGAAAATTGTCTTGACCAAATCGAGCTTCAACCAGATATTTTTCTCCTCGATCCCCCTCGTAAGGGCTGCGATCCTCAAGTCATCGACACTTTACTTGCAAGACAACCTTCTTGTATTGTTTATATCAGTTGTAAACCAGCAACTTTAGCTAGAGATATTCAATTGCTATGTCAGTCAGGTATTTATCAACTCGTTTGGATTCAACCCACTGATTTTTTTCCTCAAACAACTCATATTGAGTGTTATGTAATTTTAAATAAGCGATAATTAACCGTTAACATTTGTAGGCTTTATAAAGTTTAGTATAATTGATAGTATAGACAAGATAATCATGTTTTTAGAAACCTGAAGGGGAATACTTATGGTTTTGGCTGTTAGTTCAATTAATAGGCTAGTTAACTTATCTCAAAAGTCCAAGGATTAATAAGAGCTTTAGCTATTAAAGTTATGCCAACAAATAAAATGTCACAATTTTCATTTTAGTTGTATTAACCAAGATAGTTCATTTAAATTAGTCTCAAGCTCATTTTAAGCGTTTTTAACTCAACTTTAGTTGATACAGTTACCAACTTTTAACAGCATAAATCAGACAATTAAGCCTAGAGGTATAAATTAGTGATTGCCATTCCTATTCCTTGGAATAGAAGCAAGTGGAGTACCATGAGCTTCACTTCAACACTTTATCTCTGTCCCGTTCTTGATTTACTTTTAGTAAATGTACCTCTAGAATGGCGAGCAGAAGTGAGACTAGGATTACAAGAAGCTTTAGTTAATGCAGCCAAACATGGCAATAAACTAGATCCTAGTAAAACCATCATTGTCAGATTTATAGTCACTACGACAGAATATTCTTGGGTAATTTCAGATGAGGGTACTGGCTTCCTTGAGGAACAGAAATCTCTGAATAGTCAAGAACATCAAATCACACAATTACCAAACGACGAATGTGAAAACGGTCGAGGGATCTCAATTTTGCACGAAATTTTTGATTGTGTACATTGGAATCGAGAAGGAACACAGTTAACTCTTTCTAAAACATTATCGAGAGTCAATAAGAAAGAAAAGCAGCCTTCTATTTGTTAAGAGTATTCAATTCCAACTACGTCGTCTCAATCGTGAACAAAGTTTGATATACTAGTTGCAACTTAGATAAAGGTGGCGACATAGCCAAGTGGTAAGGCCGTGGATTGCAAATCCATTATCCCCCAGTTCGAATCTGGGTGTCGCCTTTAATGATGTACTGTAAATTAAATAATTAGTTACTGTACACAACAACTATGACTAATAATTCCTTAAATGATTCTAGCGATCGCATAATTATAGCTAATCCAGACTGTGAAAATTGGATTGTCAATAATGATAGTACAGCAGCAGCCTATTATCCTAAAGAAACAGGATTACCCGTAGATCCTTATCGCTTGTTTCGCTTTTTAACTGACTTAGAAAATATTTTGCTAGATATTCCCAAAGATCACGATCGCCTACAAGCGATCATGCCTTTAGTTAGACATCTATTAACTAGTTCCTATTGGTTGCAGATGGAATACGATCAACCTAATCCCAAAACTGGTTGGTCGGTAAAAAGACTTTACACTGAACCAGATTACCCTTTGACAATACAGATGGTAGCTTGGCAACCTGGAAGTATCTCAACAATTCACAATCATGCAGCCTGGGGAATAGTAGCCTTGGTGAGCGGGGAAGAAAAAAACCGTTTTTGGAAGCGATCGCCTACTCCTGAATTTCCAGACCGTCTAGAATTAATAGGGGAGCAAATATTACAGCCAGGAGAAATTATTAGTTTTATGCCTGATGCTATTCATAGCGTTGAGTCGATCGGCGATGAGCCAACTGTCTCCTTTAATCTTTATGGCAAGACTAATTATCCCCAACGTTTTGAGTTCGATAATATTAACCACACGGCTAAGAATTTT
This sequence comes from uncultured Pleurocapsa sp., assembly GCA_964393695.1. GTDB lineage: Bacteria > Cyanobacteriota > Cyanobacteriia > Cyanobacteriales > Xenococcaceae > Waterburya. The sequence continues at coordinate 10,909 of CAYMWC010000134.1, read as the reverse complement.
TGAGGTCAGAGGTCAGAGGTCAGAGGTCAGAAATAAGAAATAAGAAATAAGAAATAAGAAATAAGAAGTCGTTATAGGTTATGGGTTATAGGTTAATTTAAGCCTACTACCTTTTTTTGCTACTTGCTACTTGCTACTTTTAACTTTTTCCATGACTCTATCAACTGAAACTAAATCTTTAATAAAACAACCAGAACGCCTTGAAACTTTACTTAAAGAAATTCCTGGCGAACCAGGGGTTTATTTTATGCGCAGTAGTAATGGTGAAATTTTATATATTGGTAAATCGAAAAAATTGCGATCGCGAGTTCGTTCTTATTTTCGCGCTCTCCAGGAGTTGAGTACCCGCATTGCGATGATGGTGCATCAGATAGCGGATATTGAGTTTATTGTCACCGATACGGAAGCAGAAGCTTTAGCTCTAGAGGCAAACTTAATTAAACAGCATCAGCCTCATTACAATGTACTACTCAAGGATGATAAAAAATATCCTTATGTCTGCATTACCTGGTCAGAAGATTATCCGCGCATCTTTATTACCCGTAAACGGCGAGCGACTCAACAACGCGATCGCTATTATGGCCCCTATGTAGATACACGTTTATTGCGCTATACATTACATATAATCAAGGGAGTTTTTCCTCTCCGTCAACGTCCTAAACCTCTGTTTAAAGATCGTCCCTGTCTTAATTATGATCTGGGTAGATGTCCTGGGGTATGTCAGTCTTTAATTATGCCTGAAGAGTATAAAAAAATTGTCCAAAAAGTGGCGATGGTTTTTCAGGGTAGAAGTGAAGAATTAGTCATGACGCTTCAGTCTCAGATGGAAAAAGCGGTAGCTAAATTAGATTTTGAAAAAGCTGCTCAGTTTCGCGATCAAATTAGGGCTTTACATAGTCTCAATGCCGACCAAAAAGTATCCTTACCCGATGATACCGTTGACCGTGATGCGATCGCTCTAGCTGCGGATGATAAACACTGCTGTATTCAATTATTTCAGATTCGTGCAGGTAAGCTTGTAGGACGCTTAGGTTTCTTTGCGGATGCTCAGTCTGGTACACCTGGGGCAATTTTACAACGAGTGTTAGAAGAACATTACTCAACTGTCGAAGCAGTGGAAATTCCCACAGAAATATTGGTACAACATGAATTACCTGAAGGCGAAATCTTAACCGAATGGTTGAATAAACAAAAAGGCAGAAAAGTTAGTTTAGTTAATCCCCAAAGACAGGTTAAAGCGGAACTAATCGAAATGGTTGAACGCAATGCCAACTATGAACTAGAACGAACTCAACGGACAAGCGCTCGCAATTATCAGGCGTTACAAGATTTAGCAACTGTTCTGGATTTACCTGAATTGCCAAAACGGATTGAAGGCTATGATATTTCCCATATCCAAGGCTCAAACGCCGTCGCTTCCCAAGTAGTCTTTGTGGATGGTATCCCTGCTAAACAACATTATCGTCATTACAAAATTAAAAATCCCACTGTCGCGATCGGACATTCCGATGATTTTGCCAGTATGGCAGAGGTAATTAGTCGTCGCTTTCGTAAGTATCAACAACAGGCATCTAATATTACTCTTAATTCCATCCAAGACCCAGATTTTCCCGATTTAGTGATGATTGATGGTGGTAAGGGACAACTATCGGCGGTAGTTAAAGTACTACAGTCAATGGACTTGCTAGAAACAGTTAAGGTAGTTAGTCTGGCTAAAAAACGAGAAGAAATCTTTTTACCAGGGGTATCTGAGCCTCTAAATACCAATGCTGAACAGCCAGGAGTTCAGTTACTAAGACGGGTAAGAGATGAATCCCACCGTTTTGCAGTCAGTTTCCATCGTCAACAGCGATTAAAAAACAGCAGGCGATCGCGTTTGGCAGACATCCCAGGCTTAGGTTTCCAACGTCAAAAGCAATTGCTAGCCCACTTTCACTCTATTGATTACATCCGCGAAGCCTCAGTTGACAAACTAACCGAAGTTTCAGGAATTGGTCGAAATTTAGCTCAGGAAATTTATAATTATTTTCATCCCAATTAGTAGCTAAGCTTGTACGCATTTAAATTGTGTATGATGACCTTAGACAATAAACCATTAAACTCTCTCCCCGAGAAAAAAGTTAGACAAACTAGGACAGTCTTCCCCAGACATAGGTTTAAGTCGATAAGTTTTTAGCTTGAAAGGATAAATTGCCCCGATTTTTAGCTAAAAAGATGAGTATTTACTACTATAATTAGGGGCAATTTATCCAAGACTGTCCTAGTTTGTCATATTTTATTGGACCCCTGTCTCTTTAAGCTGTTACGCATTCAAACTGCATATTATTCGTATAGTCGAATAATTACCAACTCCTCTCAAAAGTTTTACATTTGTTTATTTTAAACTTGGACTTTTTTCTGCACTAATTCTCGTCATCCTTATCCTATTTTATATTAGGTTTTATTTTTCAAACTTTAATTGCTCAACAAAATTATTTCTAACCAACAGAAGAGAAGTAAACCTTAGATTTTACAGGATCAGGATTCATGGTTTGATCTCCTTCTTCCCATCCCGCAGGACAAACTTCATCGGGGTTAGTCTGTACGTGCTGAATGGCTTTTAAGGTGCGTAAAGTTTCAATTACACTACGACCAAAAGATAGATTATTAATAGTTGCGTGTTGTATTGTACCTTCTTTATCAATGATAAATAGTCCGCGTAAAGCTACGCCAGCATCAGGATCAAGGACATTGTAGGCGTTACTAATTTCTTTTTTAATATCAGAAACCAAAGGATAAGCAATATCGCCAATACCACCTTCTTTGCGATCAGTTTGCATCCAAGCTAGATGAGAAAATTCACTGTCTACGGATACCCCTAAAATTTCCGTGTTAAGAGCTTTAAAATCTTGATAGCGATCGCTAAAAGCGATAATTTCAGTCGGACAAACGAAAGTAAAATCTAAAGGATAGAAAAATAAGACCACATATTGACCACGATAATCAGATAATTTTACAGTTTTAAATTCTTGATCAAATACAGCAGTAGCCGTAAATTCAGGAGCTTGTTGCCCTACTCTTAAACATCCTTCTATAGTCATAGTTTTATCTCCTCAAATTTAATGCCAAGCAGCATTAGTTTACAATTTAGATAATTTTTATGAATCTTACTCAATATATCATAGTGGTTTGTCAACTTTGAATTAATGGGTTGAGATAAGGAAGTAGAAAGTGGCTAATAGCTAATAGCTACGAGCAGTATTACTTGCGGTTTCATCCCCGAAATCAGCAACCACCAATTCTAGACCAAGATAAATTTTGTTGTTTTTCATCCCAGTGCCAACGGAGTAAGTTAGCTGGTTGTCCGATGCCAATACCTGATAGGTTAAGTGCTTTTCTGGGAGATTCAGTTGCCATAGCGATCGCTTTTTCGACATGGCAACCCCATTTAACCAAATTTTGAACTCCCACTAACAAAGGTAAAGTTGTTCCTGATAATGTACCGTCGGCTAATCTGGCTGTTCCTTCTGTGACTGTAATTTCTCGTTCATCCCAGGGGTAAACACCATTAGCTAAACCTAGAGGGGATAGAGCATCACTAACTAAAAAGATACCCTGATCATAATTACTGGCTTTGAGGAGAATTTCTAACATGGTTGGGCAGACATGATGACCATCGGCAATGACACCACAGTCAACATTAGGGTTAACAATTGCTGCCCCTAATAATCCTGGTTGACGATGATGCAAGCTAGGCATAGCGTTAAAGGCATGAGTCACCATTGATGCGCCTTGGTTAAATGCTTGTTGGGCTTGGGTATCGGTAGCCAAAGAATGCCCCAGACTGACAATAATACCTTGCTGTTTTAAATAGGCGATCGCTACTCCACTACTATCTAATTCTGGTGCCAGGGTGATAATCTTAATTGTATGATTATAATCGCCCGTAACTTGTTTAATATTTTCCAGAGTTAATGGCAGTAGATATTGTGCTGGATGCGCGCCTCGTTTTTGGTAGTTTAAGAAAGGCCCTTCTAAATGTACTCCTAACACTTTTGCTGTATCTTTTCGAGCTACCTGAGTTGCCATAAATTGCTCAATAGTAAAGAGCGATCGCTGTATTTTAGCTATCGAGGTGGTTACAATCGTCGGTAGAAAGCCGTCTACTCCCTGTTGCCATAAGAAATCAGAGATTTGTTCCAGTTGAGGTAAATCTTTTAATTCTAAGTCAGGAAACGCCAAACCCAATGCACCATTAATTTGTAAATCTATTCCCCCCAAAGATAACCAGTCTCCATCTAAGTCAATAGCTTCTGTTATTGCTAAATCTAATTGAGAAGCGATTGGGCTACGCCCACACTTCGTGATCGCTGCTATCTTTCCTTGTTGTATAGCAACTTGTTGTAAGTCTTGATATCCAATTACACGGGCATTAATAATAATTAAGCTGTTATTCATTTAAACTGCACCAAATCGAAAGTCCCTAACCTACTCTCTTGCCCTTTTGTGGTTGCAAAGATCTAGTTATTTTTGTGAGGTAGAAAAGTAACAAGTAAAGAGTAACGATTGCTTGCTACCCACTACCTACTTACTTAACCAATCAATAACAAAGCTTAAACGAGAAGTATTGAGTATGACTTCCCAAGACCGCGCTCGTTCGCTAAATGACTAACGCCTAAAAAGACTATCCCTTAAAGTATTGGGTTTATAGCCAGTTACCAACGAGAACAAAAGGAGCCCAGTAATAAGGATGACGATAGAGAGAATCTTCTTCCGAGAGTAAATCTAGTTGGGCTTGACGCAAGGCTTTCGCTTTACTAATTTGAGTATCATTAGCCAAATTATTGTAGAACTTAGTCATCAAATTAGCAGTCGCTTCGTCGTTAGCTCCCCACAAAGTAGCAATAGTACTGCGCGCCCCTGCTCTTACAGCTACACCTGCTAAACCCAAAATTGCTTGGTTATCGCCTTCGGCGGTATTACAAGCACTGAGAACTAGTAACTCAATGGGTTGAGAGCGTCTTAAACTACCTGCTCGCAGTAATCTATCAAAGCGATTAACGTTAATTAGAGGGCTGCCTTGTTCTGCACCACTGAGAATAAAAGTTTGGTCAGAAGTCGAGCCAAATTGACCGTGGGTTGCAAGATGAACTACAGGAAAGTCTGATTCTGCTAATCGCTTCTGAAGTGTGGCTTCGGTGAATTCTTGATTGAGTAGAATTTCGGATTCCTGAAAAATATTCTTAATGGTGTTTAACTCATCTTCTACCTTGGGAATGGGAGGAAAACGATAGGCAGGGAAATCTCTGGTAACTCCCGCAGCCAAGACTTTAATTGGTTTTCGTTGTAAAGGTTGGGGAGCAGTTAATTGTAAACCAGAACTGAGAGCAATATTGTAATCTTTTTGAATTAAATATTTTTGCTCTTTTTGATCATAAAGCAAGGACATAGGAATGTTGCGTAGTGAACCATCTAAGACGAATACTAAGGTTTTAACCCCATTGGCTTGTATTTCCGCCTCTGCTGGTTCAATCAGCCAACTGTAAATTTCTGAGGCTAAAGGTAAAATATCCTGTTGCAGAGATTCTGCTTGGGTTTTTTGAATTCTGGCTATTTCTGTTGCTGCTTGGGGATTACCTCTCGCACCTCGAATAGCTTCGGCAAAACCAGGATTAGTTAAAGAACGACGACGTAGTTGTTTAATAACAGTATCAACTTTTTCTTTGGTTAAGTTTGGGGTTGCATAATGGCGAACAGGTTTACCAGGCAGAGTCAGAATAACTTCCAAACGGTCTTGTAAAAGAATAGGATAAATTACCGCAGCTTCAGCATCTACATCATCAATGATCACAGGCTCTTCGGCAACCTGGGAACAGGGATCGCGGAAGAAATTATCGAGTTTGACAATTTGCAATGATTCCAACACATCACGAGCTTGAATTAACTGGGATGGTGATGGTTCTTCTTCTAGTAGTAAGCTAATATATTCGCGAAAGATTGGTTCTACAGGCGTAGTAGCTAGATCACTCCGTAAAGCTTTAATGGTAGTGAATGAAGCTTCGTAAGCAGTTAAAGCATTATCTCGTTTGTCTTGGGCTGCTAAGATTTGACCTAACTGCGCATGCCAACGATAGGCAATTTCAGGGTATTGAGCAGTTGGAGCTAGTTGTAAAGCTCTTTGAGTTAATCGACGGGCTTCTGAATATTGCCCCTGTTGCTGATAAAGATTACCTAAATAACCCATTGCTTCGGCTTCGGCAGTGACATTACCAATTTTCTGTGAATGTTTAATTGCAGTAGCCAAAATTTGGGCGGTATCCTGGTCGATTCTACCCTGACGAATCAGGCTTTTGGCAAAATTGATCCGTCCATAAATTCCAGCACGAGTAGCAGGTAATTTGACTACTTCAGGGTCAAGAGTATTAATTGCTGTCGTGATTTGCGGTTGTAGTTGTTGATCAAGTTCTGTTTCTAACTTGACTGCACCCTCTTTAATCTGCTGAAGAAAATCAGGATCAGAAATTTCTAAGAGATCAAGGTTTTGATTGAGTTCGACGATCGCTCCCTGCCAAAATTCTTGGATATCTAGTAAAAAACTGAGGCTATTAAGATCTGCTTTGAGTCCGTCTAATTGATTAGTAGCAATTTGGGATGCTTGTTGGTAATAAGACAAAGCTGGTTGATAGGCAGCTAAAACTGATGTTGCTGAACCACCAGAATTGGCAACTGCGTCTAACACTACAGTTTGTGGGGGAAATTTATTTTGATTTTCAGTGGCGATCGCTCTTTCTGTATTGCCTAAACTTAATAAAACGGCTGTTTTCTGAGTTGAATCGTCTAATTTTTCGGTACTTTCGAGACTTAGCTCTAAAGCTTTAGCTGAGACCCTTGGATAACCACTGGCACGGAGATAATCGCCTAAACGTAGCAAACCTGTAACTTTCTGGGTGGAATCTGGCTGTTTATTGATTGCGGAAACAGCAGGAAATAGTTGTTTGTCGGCTTCTGCTGTCAGAGGTACAATTCCTTCTAACTGAGGTTCGACAGTTTGAGCTTGTTCTAAAACTTGACTACAGCTAGTCTTATCTGTGAGGTCAAATGCTTGTAATAAACTGTTACAGGATTGAGGATACAAACCCAGAGCTTGTTGAGCAGTGGCAGTATTTAAATTGCTTTCTCTCATGCCTTTGGTATTGCCTGCTGCTGTGTAAGCTACCGTCGCCTGTTGCCAAGTTTGAATTGCTTGCTCTAATTTGCCAGCTTCGTAGTATTCTTTACCCTTTTGAGTTAACTTAAAGGGCGGTGCTGATTCAATTTGATTGGTATCTTGGGAAATTGCGGGCAGAGCAATAGCTGTAGTAATTCCAATACTAACTAAAACGATAAAACCAACGGCGGTCTTACTCCATTTAGGACTATTGAGCCAGTGAAGTTGATTTCGTAGTGATTTGGCTATTAATTTTAGATTCATTGTTGTGTCAAAAATTCAATATAGTAGTTCTCTGGGTTTAGAAAGGAAAATATTCTAAGGAGAAATAAACTCCATTTTCTTGTAAAGTATCGTTGCTATCTTCTACCTCGACTAGGGGAATACCATAATCTAAGCGAGCGGTGAGTAGATTACTTAAGTCTAGCTGTAACCCCACGCCCAATGATGCCACGGTATCTTCTTCTTGATTAAGATTTTCAGAATTACTCCAACTAGTGCCAAAATCGACAAAAGGAATGGCGGTGAGACTGTTTTGTTCTTGACTCCAACGATAGAAAGGAATGCGAACTTCTCCCGAAATCAATAAGCCACTGTCTCCCAGGAGAGCATCTTGGCGATATCCGCGTACACTTTCAACTCCACCCAAGCTAAATCTTTCTAGAGGGACAAGATCGTCGTTGGAAATTTGCAGATCAGAACGCAGGAATAAATTAATATTGGAACTAGAGTTTAATTGTCGTAGCCATTGCACTTGACCTCGCCAGGAGACAAATTTACTATCAGGTTGACCTTCATTGACCGTAGCATCAAAAATATCTAAACCCGTACTAAGTTGCGATCGCGCTGCTAAAACATCTTTACGAGTGCGTCTTGTCCAATCTTGAAAGAAACGCAGGGCAGAAATTTTGGTTTTCCCATCGGCATCAGCACCAGGAGATAGATCGGGAAACGGTACGTCCCTGAGAGTAACTTCATTGGATTGACGAGAAAATTCTAAACCTAAAGCAAATTCCTGGGTAGATTCGGAATTGGCACTCACTAATAGTGGTTGTCTCAAAGTAAATTCAAATTCATCAGTTTGGGATTCGATATCTAAATCTTCAAAATCGTTTTCAATTATCTCACTGTCTACATAACGGTAACGCAGTCCCACTGTCCCATCGAGGGAATTAATGGGAATACTATAGCTAGTATCAAAGTCATTACTACCATCGGTATTTTTGAAAATAAAACTAAATTTATCCGCATACCCCAAAACATTGTTGTGGTTTAGTTCTAAACCTCTTTGAAAGCTACCGACACTGGGAGTCCGATTATTATTAACAAACAATACAGGATCAAAAGCGGGAGCTTGATTAACATCCACGTCTAACTTCCAGCGATCGCGAGTTGTACCTACAGATAATTGGGCATTGAGACTTTCTATTAAAGGATTTAGCTGTAATATTTGTAATGCCTCTTGTAATTCATTGATATTAAAAGGCGATTTTGTACCTCGACCTAGACGGGAACGAACATAGCCCTCTTTTAAACGACCATTGACATTAACATTAATTTCGTCAACTCTGCCTTCGATCGCTTGCAGTGTGAAGACGCCTTTACTAACCTTTTGCGAAGGTATGACCACTGCGGAGTTGATATACCCTTGACTGGTATAAAGTTTAGTGAATTTAGTTTCTAATTCCAAAAGTTCGGCAAAAGTAACAGGGCGATCGCGATAATCTTTGAGAATGTTTTCTATAGCTTCAGGTTCTAAGACTGTGTTGCCTTCGAGCTTAAATTTTTTCACTTTAAATTCTGTCTCTGATTCAGGTACTGTTTCTGGTGGTAACTGACTAGGAGGGGCATCTAAAAAGTCTTCAATTGGAGGTAAAGGTTTAATTGTAGGTTTTTCCCGAGTATCAGGTAGAGGAGTACTAGGTAAATTATCAGTATTGCTACCTGGAGGCAATTGGGGCGTTTGAGCTAAGTAAAAGGATTTAATGGGATTAGCCTGGGCGTTTTTTTCCCCAGCCAGGATTAAGGTGATAATTGCTAGGGCTATTAATGAAGTCCGTTGCAGCAGTCGGTAATATAAACGATTATTCATGAGCGTTGTGGGTAAGCAATTAAATTGCATAAACAAGGTCGATTGAGCCAAAAATACTGATAATCAATCCAAAATGAGGATTTGATAAATTTAATCACCTTAATATTTCAATGCTGAATTAGTTGCATCAAAAATTACTGCCAAATGCTTATAAAAGCTATGGCTTAATTTAGAGTGATTTTAAAAGCTTACTACGTTCACACTTCATAAAAAATATAAAAATATTTAAGCTTTATAACAAGATTCCTTTTCAGCCCCACTATAAAAGTCTCAAAGCTACAAATAATCTAAGTTTGGTCTTTTGCTCCCATAAAATAATTGGGCAATTTTCTCTCACAGCAGCTTGACATAATTTGAAATAATTATGCTACTATATTCAAGGCAAGTAGACCTTGTTGTTCTGCGGGTGTTGTGTAATGGTAAGACCTTAGCCTTCCAAGCTAATGACACGGGTTCGATTCCCGTCACCCGCTCTTCGCGCTGTCGCACTCAGACGTAGAACTCCCCGTGTCATTAGCTTAAAAAACTAAGCTCTTTTACTCAAAACTTACTCAAAAGCAAATATATAACGATCGCACTAAAGAGTAAACGGATACATACATACCCCAATTATTTAAACGGTTAAATAGGCAAAAAAAAAAGACGGGCATTATCCCATCTTTTAGCCAATTAGTCAAATCATCAAATCAATTCATTTTCTATTTTAGCCAAAGCGGTATCGTCTTTATTATCGTTACTTGGTTCATTCCTGATGCTTTCAATCCCTTTAGTGATTAGCATCGCTAAAGCTTCACCCATTGTCTTATCGTACTTATTAGCAGTTTCACAGACTGCCTGAAACTCGACATCTGAAAGGTTAAAGTACATACTGATTTCTTCTCTATTCATGATTTAATCCCTTGTTAGTTAACGTATCTGGAGAACGTAATATAATTCATATTACGTTCCCTAGAAATGCCTACGCTTAAACTTGCGTTTTCTGCTTTTTAACTTTTCAGTGGTAGTTTGCCTACTAGGCAAGCTTTGAAGGTGTTTTAAGAACGCGGTTAATTGTTCATCGGTCATAGCCAAACGAGAACGGGCGTTATAGCGTTGTTTGATGTAGACGATACATTTTTCACGATTCCAACCTAAACGAGCTACTTCATCGTCTATAGCGTGCTTAGTAGTCCAAAAATCAAAGTCAGTCATCTATCTCTTCTACCATCTCTGCCATAGTTTCTATTCCTTAATCCATTTACCTTGTTGAAATCTCATTCCCAAGTCAAGTAGAAGCTCTTTAACTTCCTTTACCTTTGGCTTTTCCATTAACCAACCTTGAGCCACCCAAATATCTATTTGCCCTTTAATTTGAGGGCTATATATCTCAAGTGGTCTGTTACCGTTTTTGGCGTTTTGTTGCTCTTGCTTAATCAGTTGAGCAAGTAAGTATCCTAAACCAGCGTTTTTTTCTGTTTCTTTTTTAAACCAGTCCCAGTAAGTTTTAAGCCTGTGTGCCGCTTCAAATTCATCATTCCAAATACCACTAGCTATCCCAGTCGCCAATAAGTCTAAGGATATCGCTCTCTGTTGAGACGACAAACCTTTAACAGTACTTCCCAGTGCTTTTCTAGTCGTCATAAAGACTTGTG
>CAYMWC010000133.1:0-15910 GCA_964393695.1 uncultured Pleurocapsa sp. | reverse complement strand
TATGTACGCAGCCTCATCAGAAGCTAAAAAAGTAGTAATTGCTGCCATTTCTTCAGAAGTACCAACTCTGCCCATAGGTATATGACCTTCTATCTCTTCTTTTTTCTGTGGGTTGTCACTCCAATCATTAATTGGTGTAGCAGTAGCACCTGGGGCGATCGCATTTACCCGAATACCTTGGGATGCATATTCTAGTGCCAAGGTTTTAGTCATGTTTGCCATTGCACCTTTACTCATGGAATAACTAACATATTGAGGGCGTGGAATAATTTCGTGGACACTAGAAACATTAATAATAATGCCACCATTGCCCCTGTCTAAAAAATGTTTAATGGCTTCTCTGGCGCAAAGATAAGCACCACGTAAATTAACTTGGATTACTTTATCAAAATCAGAAGTTGTTAATTGATGAGAAGGAGTAGCAGTTTGAATACCTGCATTATTAATCAAAATATCAAGACTACCTAGCTTTTCTATGACTTCATTATACATCCGAACAATATCTACCTCTTCGGATACATCTCCTTCAACTGATAACTCTCTACCACCACAATCTTTAACCTGAGAACACATTTTAGCGATTAATTCTTTTGTATCTTCAAGCTTTTCTAGATCGTGACGATAGTTGAGGGCAACGTTAGCACCCTCCTTGGCAAAATAAGCTGCGATCGCCTGTCCAATTCCCGAAGTTGCCCCCGTAACTAATACATTTTTCCCCTTTAAACCCTTCATCTAAATTAAAATAATGCTAAAATTTCCTGTTATATATACAATTAGCAATTTTTACCCGCAGTACACATCATTCTCAAGCTAGACATGGCATTGTCTGTCAACCGATTTTAGATTTTAGATTTACGATTTTGGATTGAAATCAGTTGTTTATCTACATAGGAAAAATCTCACAATTCTCATAGTCATTATGAGTAATTATCAATTGTTGAATTAGTTCTTGTTTGCGCCTAATAAAGCATCAATAATATCTCTCTCTTGGCTGAGAAATAATTCTTTGTAAACATTATCTTTGTACAACATCTGTTTGTGCATCTGCACTAGCAATTCTTGTGCTTCTTCGCGAGATAATTCTTTAACGCGATCGCTAAATATTTTGTGGTTAAATTCTTGCTCTATAGAAAGGCTGTTTTCTAATCTATCCATAATTACTGCCTCTTTGCATTTATCTATATTGTAAATAAACTTTAAGAAGACTTGACTCTATCTAATGTAGTAATATCCGAAATAATATTTTGCTGATGTTCACAAATCAAATAAGATTGCTATAGATGAATATTACGATTCCAGAATTATCTTTAATATTGTTAATTGGCGCATCTGGTGCAGGTAAATCTACATTTGCGCGATCGCATTTTAAATCGACGGAGATAATTTCTTCGGATTTTTGTCGTGGGTTGGTTTGTGATGATGAGAATAACCAGGAAGCGACTGGGGATGCTTTTGATTTATTGCATTATGTAGTAAAAAAAAGATTAGCAAGGGGTTTGCTGACGGTAGTTGATGCGACAAATGTACAGCCACAAGATAGGAAATCGTTATTGAATTTAGCTAAAGAGTATCATTTTTTCGCTGTCGCGATCGCTTTTAATCTTCCCGAACAACTTTGCTTTGAGCGTAATCAACAACGTCCTAATCGTAATTTTGGTATTCATGTGGTGCGTCACCATACTGCAAGTTTACGTCGTTCTTTACGCAATCTGAAACGGGAGGGTTTTCGCTATATTAATGTTCTATCTTCTGTCGAAGAAATAAATGCTGTTAGGATCATTAGACAACCACTGTGGAATAATTTGAAACAGGAACGAGGTCCTTTGGATATTATTGGTGATATTCACGGTTGTTGTGATGAATTAGAACAATTATTAGCAAAATTGGGTTATGAAATAGTAAATTCTCATTACCAACACCCTGAAGGCAGAAAAGCGGTATTTGTAGGTGATTTAGTTGATCGCGGTAATCGAATTATCGAGACAGTGAATTTAGTTCGCAAAATGGTAGAAGGGGGAAGTGCGATTTGTGTCCCAGGAAACCATGAAGCAAAACTGTTACGCTATCTGCGGGGTAAAAAGGTGCAACTCAAACACGGACTAGAACAAACTGTTACGGAAATTGAAGCTTTATCAACAGATCAACGCGAGGTATTTATTACTGATGCGATCGCTTTTATTGATTCTCTAGTTAGTCATTATATTTTAGATGATGGTAATTTGGTAGTTGCCCATGCAGGGATGAAAGAATCAATGCAGGGTAGAGGTTCGGGTAAGGTTCGAGCTTTTGCTTTGTATGGGGAAACTACAGGGGAAATTGATGAATTTGGCTTACCTGTACGCTATCCTTGGGCGGAGGAATATCGCGGTAAAGCGATGGTAGTATACGGTCATGTTCCTGTACCTGAAGCCGAATGGATTAATAATACAATCGATCTTGATACTGGTTGTGTTTTTGGTGGTAAATTAACCGCCTTACGTTATCCCGAAAAGGAATTGGTATCTGTTCCTGCTGCGAGGGTGTATTGTGAACCGATTAAACCTTTATTGCTAGAAAATAATAATTTAACCGCACAACAAGAATTAGATGATGTTTTAGATCTGGCTGATGTTACTGGTAAAAGAATTATTCATACTCGCTTGCGTCCTCAGATAACTATCCAAGAAGCTAATAGTATTAGTGCTTTGGAAGTAATGAGTCGTTTTGCAGCTAATCCAAAGTGGTTGATTTATTTACCGCCTACTATGTCCCCATCAGAAACTTCGAGTCAGGAGGGGTTATTAGAACATCCTCAAGAAGCAATTAATTATTATCAAAAATTAGGGGTAGAACGAGTTATTGCAGAAGAAAAACATATGGGTTCACGAGTAATAATTGTTATCTGTCGCGATGAAGAGACAGCACAAAAAAGATTTGGTGTAGATAATGAAGGTCTGGGCATTTGTTACACTCGCACTGGCAGAAGATTCTTTAATAATTTTGCTTTAGAACAACAGTTATTATCACGGTTACAACAAGCAATGACTGAGACAAATTTCTGGTCTGATTTTAATAGTGATTGGGCTTGTTTAGACTGTGAATTAATGCCTTGGTCGGTCAAAGCTCAAGAATTAATTAAACAACAATATGCTGCGGTAGGAACTTCGGCGACAGTATCGATAAATTCAGTAGTAGATTTATTAGCTAAAACTACCTGTAGAGGCATAGACGTTAGTGAAGAATTAGCATCTTATCAACAACGTCAGAAATTAATTGGTAATTATATTACTGCTTATCAAAATTATTGTTGGCAAGTTCAATCCATCTCTGATTTGAAATTAGCACCATTTCATCTTTTAGCTACTGAAGGGTCGGTAAATATAGATAGAAACCATCTTTGGCATCTAGAAAAAATAGCTAATATTTGTCAAGGCGATCGCGAGTTATTACAATCAACTAATTATCGCCTAATTAATGTTAATAACGAAACTAGTAAACAAGAAGTAATTAATTGGTGGGAAGAGATTACTAATAAAGGAAGCGAAGGAATTGTCATCAAACCTTTAGACTTTATCGTAACAGAAAAAAAAGGCTTAATTCAACCTGCTTTAAAATGTCGCGGTCAAGAATATTTAAGAATAATTTATGGTGCAGAATACACTTTACCTAATAACTTAGAAAGACTAAGAAAAAGAAGTTTAGGTAAAAAGCGATCGCTGGCGTTAAGAGAGTTTTGTTTAGGAATTGAAGCCTTAGAAAGATTTGTCAATTATAAACCTTTAAGAATGGTTCATGAATGCGTTTTCGGGGTATTAGCTTTAGAAAGTGAACCAGTCGATCCTCGGCTTTAATTTCAGATAAAAACTTCAAGAAATTATTTAATATAAAATAACAAGTAACAAATAGAGGAAATGTATTTATGCAGCTTCTAGATCGAACTGAGTTACCGCAACCAGAATCAAAAATTACTCTCTATGGAGTGACCTGGGAACAGTATGATACGTTAGTGTCGATGTTTATGGATCAGTTTCCTGGTTTACGGATGACTTATTTAGAGGGAACTTTAGAAATTATGGGTACATCTTCAGAACACGAACGACTTAAAAAAATTATTGCCCGTCTACTGGAAATGTATGCTGTAGAAAAACGCATCACCCTCAACGGCTACGGTAATACTACATTTCGGAAAGAAGTTAAAAAAAGAGGATTAGAACCTGATGAATGTTATTGTTTAGGAGAATTGAGAGAAGTACCTGATATTGCCATTGAAATTGCTATAACTAGCGGTGGTATTGATAAGTTATCTGTTTATCAAGGTTTGGGTGTAACAGAAGTTTGGTTTTGGCAAAATAACCAATTTATTTTATATCGTCTCCAAAAAGAAGCATACAAACAAATTGATCGCAGTGAATTTTTACCAGATTTAGATTTAGTTTTACTCAGTCAGTTTGTTAATTACGATAATCAAACAGAAGCGGTAATTGCTTATAGAAATGCTTTATAAAGTTAAACGCGATCGCTTACTTTTAAAAAGTTTTATTGACAATAAAAATTAGTATCGGCAGGTATATCTGAAGAGAAATAATAATCTAAAATATAATGCTTCTAACTATAACTACTACTCAAAAACCAGCAACAGATTTAGGTTATTTATTACACAAGCATCCAGATAAAATACAAACCTTCGATTTAGCTTTTGGTAAAGCAAAAGTATTCTATCCCGAAGCTGATGATAATATTTGTACTGCTGCTCTATTATTAGACATCGATCCTGTTAAATTAGTTCGCAAAGGTAGAGAAGGATTACAACAATATGTTAACGATCGCCCTTATACTGCATCATCTTTTTTAAGTGTCGCGATCGCTCAAGTTTTTAGAACTGCTTTAGGAGGAAGATGTCAACAAAAACCAGAATTAATTAATAAGTCTATTCCCTTAGTAGCCAAAATTCCAACTTTGCCTTGTTTTGGAGGTGAAACTATCTTAAGAAAATTGTTTGAGCCTTTAGGATATACTTTAAAATTACAACAGCATCCTTTAGATACAAAATTTACTGAGTGGGGTAATAGTCTTTACTTTAGTGTGGAATTATCTCACAAGATTAAATTACAAACTTTGTTATCTCATTTATATGTTTTGATTCCTGTTTTAGATACAGATAAACATTATTGGGTGGGAGATGAAGAAGTTGCTAAATTATTACGGCATGGGGAAGGATGGTTAAAAGAGCATCCCGAACAGAAGTTAATTGCTAGTCGTTATTTAAAATATCAAGGAAGATTAATTCGTAGTGCTTTAAATCAGTTAGAAATAGATAATCCAGCTTCAGATAATATTTTAGAACAGCAAGAAAGTGTATTAGAAAAACCCATTAGTCTAAATCAACAGCGTTTGGAAACAGTTACTAATACCTTAAAAAACTCAAATGCTAAACGAATTTTAGATTTAGGCTGTGGTGAAGGTAAATTAATTAAAAAATTACTATTAGACAAACAATTTACTGAGATAACTGGAGTTGATGTTGACTATCGTTGTTTAGAAATTGCTCAAGAGAAACTCAAGCTTGATCGCTTAACCTCAGAACAACAAAGAATTAAATTATTACACAGTTCTATTACTTATAGAGACAAACGTTTATTTGGTTACGATGCAGTCACGGTAATCGAAGTTATCGAACATTTAGATGAATTTCGCTTGGCAACTTTTGCTCAAGTTTTATTTCAATTTACGCGACCAAAAACCATTATTATTACTACTCCCAATCAAGAATATAACGTCAAATTTATATCATTACCAACAGGAAAATTAAGACACCCAGATCATCGTTTTGAATGGACGCGAACCGAATTTCAAAGTTGGTGCTATCGCACTGCCGAGCAATATAATTATCAAGTAAAATTTTCTCCCATTGGCACAGAAGATAATTTAGTTGGTGCGCCCACTCAAATGGCTGTATTTCAGCTTAATGGATAATTAAGACTGTTTAGTTACTTTTTATCCTCTAAAATATTTTTAAGTTTTGGAGGAGCAATTTCATCTAAATTCAGTTTTTCTTTAGCACTTTCAGAACTTGCTTCATCATCAGCGAGTTTGGATCTTTCTGCTTGTAATTGATTGCGATTAGCTTTTAAAGATTCATATGCAGCCTCATCAATAGGTTTTTCATCTCCTGATACCCCTAGCGCATTTCGCTTTAATACCTCAGCAAAAGCTTGATCTTGATGACCAATCCCTATTGCTGAACCGATAAACAAAGTGACAGAAATCAAACAAATGGCACAGATACGGCGTAGATTAATATTTGAGAATATATGCATTTTTTGTCCGAGAGATATTTAATTATTTTTCAATCTTCTATTAATCTAATATTTAGTCTTCATCGACATCCTACTTAAGATTGACCTTTCATTAAACATTTAACATTTACCATTTAGCAACAATATTTAATCAATTTAATATCTAGCTCAAGGTTGATTTTAGTTTTTATCACCTTGATATAAATTAAAGCAGCTTTAATAAAAAAATAATAATGGACACATATATTCTCAGCCTGCTGGTCATTGGGTTATTGCTATTAGGCGTAACATTAGGCTCAGGTTGGATTAAGCATCTTCCTTTTTCTTATGCCTTAATTTATTTAATAGTCGGTGTCTCATTAGGTTCTTATGGCTTTAGCTTAGTCAAAGTTAGACCAGATACGCAATTTTTAGAAAAATTGACCGAATTCGTGGTGATAGTGTCAGTATTTGGTTGTGGACTCAAGATGAACCGTCCTCTCAAACTTTGGGCGTGGCAATCTACTATTAGATTAATTGGGTTGCTGATGCCTATATCTATCTTTGCATTAGCTGCGATCGCCCATTATGCTTTAAACATGGGTTGGGGTGCAGCAATATTATTAGGGGCAATTCTTTCACCTACTGATCCTGTACTAGCTTCCGAGGTACAACTTGCTCATGTAGACGATCAAGACGAGTTACGTTTTGCTTTGACTTCGGAAGGGGGTTTAAATGATGCACTGGCTTTTCCCTTTGTCTATCTTGGTATCTATGCGTTTAAAGATCCTAACTGGGATAACTGGTTTAAAAAGTGGGTGGGAATAGATTGAATTTGGGCGATCGCTGCTGGTATAGTAATGGGTATTATTGTTGCCAAAGTTGTAGCCTGGATTGATCGTACCTTGCAAAAACGTCGTCCAGCCGATGATTTGATGGAAGATTTTGTTGCCATCAGTATTATTCTACTTACTTATTCAATAACTGAATTAGTTAATGGTTATGGGTTTTTAGCCGTATTTGTAGCAGGCGTAGTAATACAACAAAGTTCTGATCACGAGCAAGATAAACGGTTAGCACAGCTAGAGTTTACTGAACAAATTGAGAAATTACACGAAGTAGCAGCAATTGTCATTTTAGGAACAATGTTGTTAATCGAGCCAATGTTGAAATATGCAGGACAATCTTTATTAATTGCAACATTATTATTTTTAATAATTCGTCCTCTGGGAGTTTGGTTATCTCTGTTAGGGCAAAATCTACCTAAAAAAACTAAAAGCCTGATGGGATGGTTTGGTATTCGTGGCTTGGGTTCGATTTACTATTTAACTTATGCTTTGGGTGAAGGAATAAAAGGAGAAACTGCCGAACAAATTGTTTGGATTACTTTAACTATAGTAGTCTTTTCAATTATTATTCATGGAATAACTGCTGCACCTTTAATAGCTTGGTACGAGAAAGCAAAAAATTGAAAGTAAAAAATTAAAAATTTCTTTCTTTAGACAGAAGTAATTTAATTTAAACTTATTTACCATAGTTAAAAATTCTATATTTATATATATATTATGACTCGTTCTGCCTGTTTGATTTTCAATCCTGTTGCTGGACAAGGTAATTCAGAGCAGGATTTAGAGACTATTAAAAATATTCTTGAACCTGAATTTGACTTAGATATCCAATTTACTAGTAAAGAAGTTAGTGGGGGAGAATTAGCTCGTAAAGCAGTAGAAAACAACGCTGAAATAATTATTGCTTCTGGCGGTGATGGCACAGTTTCGGCGGTAGCAGAAGCTTTAATGGGAACAAATATTCCCCTAGGTGCGATCGCCAGAGGCACAGCCAATGCTTTTGTCAATGCTTTAGATATTCCTGATACGATTGAGGCTGCTTGTCAAGTAATTGTTGATGGTGTCACCAAAAAAGTTGATGCAGCTTTGTGTAACGGTAAACCAATGATCTTACTCGCAGGGATTGGTTTTGAAGCCGAAACCGTAGAAGATGCCGATCGCGAGTCAAAAAATCGTTTGGGAATGCTAGCCTATGTCGTCTCAGGATTAAAGCAACTACAAAACTTTGAAAAATTTGACACTACAATTGAAACCGATGACAAGATAATTACGGTTCAAGCCAATGCTGTTACTGTTGCCAATGCAGCACCGCCTACTTCGATACTAGCTCATGGTACGGCAGGAGTAGTTTATGATGATGGACTACTAGATATAACTATTGTTGCCCCAGAAAATCGAACCAGTGCGATCGCTATTTCTTATCATCTTCTGCAAAGTGCTAGTAATGATGAAGCAGCAGAAAGAGACGACATTGGATACTTGCGAACTAAATGGGTAAAAGTTACTACTGATCCAGTTCAAAAAGTTGTCGTTGACGGTGAAATCATCGGCACAACCCCAATTGAAATTAAATGTGTCCCTGGAGGCTTAACTGTATTTACCCCCGCAGAACAAGTTATGCAAGTAGAAGAAAAACTTGAACATCTTGCAGGAATAGAAATTCAAAGTAAACAGTAAAAATGATTACTGATTACTGATTACTATTTACTGATGACTGATGACTGATGACTGATTGTTGGGTTTACCCCAAATAGTTTGTTCGGGCAGAAAACGCTACCAAAAAGGCGAATAAACTACACTCCCAGTCATAAGAAAAATTCAATAAGATAATAATCAAACCAAGAAATAAATAGCTAAAAATAAATTTATCGGAGATCTAAATTATGACAATTATTCGTTATAGTCCTTGGTCAGAAATGAACTCTTTACAGCGTCAACTTAATCAAATGTTCAACGAAGTTTCAACACCTGCTACTTTAACAGAATTTGGCAATTTTTCTCGAATTCCTGCTGCTGAACTTATTGAACATGAAAATGCTTTAGTTCTTAAATTGGAAGTACCTGGAATGCAACCTGCTGATCTTAATATTGAAGCGACAGCAAAAAGTATTTCTGTTTCAGGTGAACGTAAGTCTGAAGCACAATCTAACACAGAAGGTCAAACCAAATCGGAGTTCCGTTATGGTAGTTTTCAAAGAGTAATTCCTCTGCCTGTAAAAATTCAGAACACTGAAGTCAAAGCAGAATACAAAGATGGAATTTTACACCTAACTCTACCTAAAGCAGAAGCGGAAAAAAACAAAGTAGTCAAAGTTAACTTACTAAACGTAGCGGAAAAAGAAGCATAATCTTAGCGCACTGAAGTAACAATTAGGGAGTGGAAAGTAAACCCTAAAATATAGTAAATTATGGTCTAATTTCTTAACTAAGAGTTAAATACTAATAACCAAACCAGTCATATATAAATTATGGCTGGTTTATCTTTTTAACTAAAGTTAACTTAAATTTTATTCGGTTACAGAAACAAGTTTCTTAACGGTAAAATTTTATAGACATACTCGCCTAACCCAACCTACACAACTTTTAATTTCTGACTGTTTTTATCTAGCCTACCAAATTAATCTATGTAATTTGATAGATACCCAAGATAGGCTTTTAGATAGAAGAAATAAGTTCTAAAACTAGATATTCTGTTTATAACAACTAAACGCATAAATAATTAAAAATTTTAGGAGCAGAATATGGGTATTGTAGCTTGGTTAGTATTAGGATTAATTGCTGGAGCTATAGCAAAATTAATTTATCCTGGTCATCAAGGTGGCGGTATTTTTGCCACTATTGGTCTAGGTATATTGGGTGCCTTAGTTGGTGGGTATCTTGGTCAAGTATTACTGGGTAGTTCGGGGGCAGCATCAGCCTCAGTAGGAGCGATAACTGTCCCTGGCATTATTTTTGCCGTACTAGGAGCAATACTACTCATCTTTATTTGGGGTTTAATTACTCGTCGTGCAGCTTAGTTAAAATATAGCCAATTCTTAATCATTAGCATTTATTCCTTCTTAAATTTTATGGAAGAGGCGTTATAATTAACGCCTTTATTTTTTTATGTTTAAAACTTAATTAATTTAAAAATACTCCCAGAGAATGTTCAATGTTAACTAGTTAAAAATCCTTTCTTTTTCTTTTTTTTAGTTTTGGCTTTCGTCTTTTGTACTTGGGCTATTGCTGCCTCCAAAAGATTATTAATATGAATTGGTACACTAGCGATCGCAGGTAGTTTAGGAGTAGCTGATTTATTGTATTTAAGCAGTAATTGCTCTAAGTCAGTATCTAAATTAAAATTATCTTGATTGCAATAATTTTTTAACAGCTTTTCTAAGGCAGAAGGATGTTGTTGTTTTAGTTGCTGCCAAACATAATAATTAGCCTCTGGTTTCTCTAAATATTTACGTAGTAGTAAATCACTATTTTCTTGAGTTTGATTAGCTAATAGATCAGTAAACTTTTGAAAATTGGGTAAAAACATTTGTCCCCAGCGCGGATGAGAAAACACAGTAACAGATTTAGCTTCTTTAATTTCTGGAGGTAAATCAACTTTGGGTGTTACCATTGAGAGTTTATTTTTGTTTTGAATAATCTTAGTTACTGCTTCAGTATCTAATCCTAAATCCGTAGCAGTTTCTGCAAATTCTGCTTCGCTTGTACCTGATTCTGCCAACGTTTCTGACAAAGATTTAGAATCGTCAATACCTGCTTCAGCCAATCTTTTTTTACTCATGATTTGCTGTAGGTTACTAATTTCCTGATTAAGTTTATCGCCAGCTAAAGTTAGATGATCACTACCAAAATAATCAATAAATTCTTGATGATATACCGCTACAGATTCCCAAGCCTCTTCTAACAAATCTGGTGCATCAGCATAAAGAAAATCAGGATAATTATCGCGAAATTCACCGATCGCCACAGCTAATTTTGGCTGACTCAATTTACCTTTAATAATGCGATCGCTAAAGAAAAACCAGTCATTATTATTAATAGGAGCAATAATAGTTACAATAATTTCTCCAGGTTGCCATCTACTAACTTCTTTCGCTGGTAATTCTGAGTGACCATAAACTCGATATTCTTTAGCAGTCAACCAATTCAATAATTGATAATAATCATCTTTAATTTCTTTAATTTCAAATAAACCCAAAAAATTATTGTGCCAAGATTCTAAAATATCGCGATCGCTCTTCGTTAAATCTGTAGCTTGTTCTAAAAATATAGTTAAGGGAGTTTTGTCTTCTACTTGTTCTACGGTAATAAAACTATCAATAGTTAAATTTTTCTGCTTGATACCATAACTGTTCTTTTGACTATGTTCAGCTGCATAAGTTTCTAGAGCGATCGCCAGTTGACCTTCAGCATCATAAACAAAATCTACTAATCTGTGTTTGAGTTGAAGTGCTTTTTCAATTACTGTGGACATAGTGGACATAGATAAACCTTAATATAGCGATTTATTAGCTTATCCTAAACAAATATATTTCGCATCTAGTAAAAGATAGATCTAACATTTCGGTTATAGATGTAAATATAGAAAAAATTTTGCTTACTAGAATCGGCGATCGCTAATGTAACTTTTTTTTCTCCCAAGCTTTTATCAAGAGTGTTGATTAAAAATGATTATTGGTACGATCGCATATATCTTTCAGAAGATGAACATATTGATCGCAGCGATCGAGTCTATACTTCCTATCATCAAGGCTTTGATAATTCTTTAAAGGCTGGGGAAAGCTATACAGTAAACTTCGATCTTCATATCCCCAAAGTAAAACCAGGGAACTACTTTTTAATTCTTGCTACTGATCAAGAAAATCGGCAAATAGAAGATAGCGAGGAAAACAACATGGGTATAGTACCGATTACAGTCGCTCAATCACCTAAATTAATACTAGCTGATATTTCTTTCCCAGCATCAGAATTTGAGCCAGAAAGCAAGCAGTAGTAGGTTGGGTTTTATAAAGTTACAATTTCCATTGTTGCTGTGTAATTGATTATCTGATTGTGATGGCGATCGCCTGAAACACCGCTAGCTGGTAAGATTATGAATTGCCTTTATCCATTGATTTAATCACTGGTATATCCGATATAATTTGGCTAATTAATCTCTTGGTTATCAAACCTCAACATGGTCAGTAAAAATTGAGTAGTATCCTTTGAACCAATTACTTCTAGCCACAATCATCCCATACCTTTTTCCGCAATTAACTGATTTAGAACAATAATACGTTGTTGATTAAATTTTCTCTATGACCCAGCCAGAGGCACTAAAAAATTTACTTCAGGCGATCGCATCTGGTGATCTTAGTCCAGAGTCCGCCCTAAAAAAGCTTAAACATCTACCCTTTGAAGCTTTAGATGAATTTGCCAAAATCGATCATCATCGTCAGTTAAGAACAGGTTTTCCTGAAGTTATTTGGGGGGCAGATAAAACCCCTGAACAACTTATTAAGATTATGACTGCCATGAGGCAAGATGCCACAGTAGTTATGGCAACTCGGATCGAAGCAGAAATCTATCAA
This sequence comes from uncultured Pleurocapsa sp., assembly GCA_964393695.1. GTDB lineage: Bacteria > Cyanobacteriota > Cyanobacteriia > Cyanobacteriales > Xenococcaceae > Waterburya. The sequence continues at coordinate 3,241 of CAYMWC010000133.1, read as the reverse complement.
CAACTAAAAATAGCAATTCCCGATTTAGTTTATTATCCTACTGCCCGTATTTGTGCTTTATCCCTGCCTCAAACTCCCGCTCAAGTTGGTACAATCTCTATTCTTACTGCTGGCACTGCGGATATTCCCGTTGCCGAAGAAGCAGCGATCACTGCCGAATTATCTGGTTTTGCCGTCATTCGTCTTTGGGATGTGGGGGTAGCAGGCATTCACCGTCTGTTACTTAATCGTCAGGTTGTTTATGATGCCCAGGTTTTAATTGTCGTGGCAGGGATGGAAGGGGCATTACCCAGTGTCGTGGCAGGGATGGCTGATTGTCCTGTAATTGCTGTACCTACCAGCGTTGGCTATGGAGCGAGTTTTAGTGGGGTTGCACCTTTATTGACTATGTTAAATTCCTGTGCTGCTGGGATTGGTGTAGTTAACATTGATAACGGCTTTGGGGCAGCTATTCTGGCAGGACAAATATTACGTACAGCCAGGAAAATTAAATATACATAACAAGCAAACTAGAGTGATAAATGTCGATAAAAACCCTGCTTCTCCTCCTGCAATAGAAGAGCTTAAAGAAGAAGGATTGTTGTCAAATGATTGTGAATTAAGACAGAAAAAATATCTCAATAATATAATAGAACAAGACCATAGATTCCCAAAAAAGCTAGCTAAGTATAAGTCATATTTTCAATATTTCCATACAGTATGGCGTACCTTAAAAGGATATGAAATTGAGGACGCGATGTCGGAGGTTGCCTCCGACATTTCAGCCGTCCGTATGAATCTCATTCTTAAAGGTGAGGGGCTGACACTTGGGGCTTGTACGCCCCGTCAAGTTAAAAATGTAGATAAATATGATGTTTTGAAACAAAAAGATTTTATTCATTCCCTCTTGGGAATTACTGTCTAAAAAATTAGTTAATTACAGAAATATTCTGCCCGTTAAACTTTTTGCAACAGAACCAAAAATTGCAACTCAAAGAATTCTTGTTGATTAGTCCATCGCTGGAAGCGAAAGAAGTCTTCCAATCCCGATTTATTCTCGATCGCTTTTTAAATTTAGAACTATACATAGAACTAAAAAATTTACTGCTTTAAAATAATCGGGAGAAATAGTCATGAGCAAGTATAGAAACAATTTACCCCAACTAGGCAATCAACTTTTCTTGACTGATGGTGGTATTGAGACAACACTTATCTTTCATGAAGGACATCATTTACCTTATTTTGCAGCCTTCGATCTTTTAAAAGACCTTTTAGGATATGAAGCTTTGGTTAGATATTTTCGCACCTATGCCCAATTAGCTCAAAAGTATCAGGTAGGTTTTATTTTAGAAAGTGTTACCTGGCGAGCTAGCCAAGACTGGGGAAATAAACTAGAATATTCTGCAACTGATCTGGCTGCTTTTAATCATTTAGCGATCGCTTTATTAGAAGACATCCGAGACGAATACGAAACTGACCAAACTCCAATGGTAATTAGTGGCTGTATTGGCCCTAGGGGAGATGGGTATCAACCTGCGGAATTGATGAGCGAAGCTGAAGCCAAACACTATCATACAGAGCAGATCGAGGTATTTTCTCAAAGTAATGTCGATCTAGTCACTGCCATGACTATGACCTATGTAGAAGAAGCAATTGGTATTACCCGTGCTGCTCAACAAGCTAATATACCAATAGTAATTTCTTTTACTGTCGAAACCGATGGCAAGTTACCTACAGGACAGACTTTAAAAGATGCGATCGCTCAGGTAGATGATGCCACTAACAGCGCACCTATTTACTATATGATTAACTGCGCCCATCCTCTTCATTTTGCTCATGTACTTTATAGTGGCGGAGATTGGTTAGACAGAATCAAGGCTATACGTGCCAATGCTTCAATCAAAAGCCATGCAGAATTAGATGAAGCAGAAGAATTAGACGATGGTAATCCTGTAGAATTTGGTATTCAATATCAAAAACTTCAAACTTTACTACCTAACTTAAATATTTTTGGCGGTTGCTGCGGTATAGATATTCGTCACATCGAAGAAATTTGTAAAGGGGTATTATCAAAAAGCTGGTAGCTATATTTATTTAACTGACAAAACGTTTACTACTGTTAAATCTAGTTCCGTAAATGTAGGAGAAATAATCTTTTCTGTGGCGGTAAAACTAGTTTCTTCATATAAACCTTCATTTAAAATTAAAACTGTAACTTTATTTGCTTGTGGATCGACAATCCAGTATTCAGGCACTTCTAAAGCAGCGTATTCAGAACGCTTGTAACGATAATCTCTAGTAATAGATTCAGGACTAACAATTTCGACAATTAGGTAAGGAGTAGTTTGAAAAATAGCAGAATTATCTAGTAATTCCATTGCCGAATCTTTTTCGATAATTAACAAATCGGGTAGTCGAGATTTTTGCCAACCTGTTCTAATTCCTGCTTCTCTAAAACATAGCCAATTGTAATTTTGCTGACTAATTTCCCGTTCAAAAATTTGTTCTAAAAATTTAGCAATGAGAAAATGTCTAACAGTAGGTGGATTAATTATTTCTAATTTTCCCAAAACTAATTCATAATGGTTATCTGTGCCATCGTTATAGTTAAGATATTCTGCAAAACTTAATAATTTTTTTTTTGTTTTTACTGTCATTTTTTTCTCCAAGCAACAATTAATTATTAGACATCAAGAGACTACTGACTACTAATACGTTATTTACTCATTACCCAGTCCCCAGTTAATCACGAATTAATCCATTTCCACAGAGGATGTTTTCTACCACTAGCTAAAATCTTTTCCACCTGTTTTTCTAATTGACGTTTTTCTTTTGGAGGTAGACCCCAAATAATATTACGACTCTGCCAAACTAACACGGAAATAGTAGTAGCAACACAAAAAATTAGGCACAGTGTAGGTAAAAAATTAAAATGCAATCCATAATACACTGCTGCCCAAGTAAAGTAATCAAACACCAGCGCAATTTCTTCTCTTAAATTCCAAAGCGCGTAAGTTCCTAAAGTTAGCCAACTAAATAATACAAATAACCAGCGAAAATATACGGTTAATTGATGTAATCTAGCTACTTTCTGCTGAAAATCAGATTCAAATTTAGTCACTTTATTAAGTAGATAGGTATAAAAAACTATAAGACGTTGTAACTTTTACTTTTTGCCTTCTATAAACTATTTTTCTATTTAATTTTACCTAGTACATTTGGGCGTAAGTAAACCGACTATTATTGTGAGATACTAACTAAG
>CAYMWC010000132.1:0-16057 GCA_964393695.1 uncultured Pleurocapsa sp. | reverse complement strand
AAGTGCTAGATAATTTTGGCACTGAATATGTAATTAATTTTGCTTAGGTACTTAATAATTTCAAAATGAGCAACAGGTCCTCTAGCTATATATTGAGTTACCCCTTCTAAAGTATTAGCAACTGCTGGTGGGTTTAAAGTTTCTGGGACACCTAAGATTAATAAAACAATTCCACCTACTATTGAAATAGGTAATAAAATACGGCTAATTGATTTACTTAGATCTATATAAAAGTTACCTAAAGGATTGCCTGTTAAACCGCGAATAAAAGCGATCGCTACAGCAATCCCCGTAGCTGCCGAGGTAAACATCATAAATCCCAGCGCAAACATTTGAGAAGCATAGGAATAAGTAGTTTCTCCTGAATAATGTTGTTGATTAGTATTAGTTACAAAAGAAACAGCTGTATGTACAGCTAAATCCCAACTCGGTGCGGTTAAACCAGTTGGATTTAAAGGTAAAAAGCTCTGAAAAATTAGAATTAAAAAGACAAATACAAACATAACCAGGTTGCTAACCAACACGCTTCTGGCATAGTGCCAACCTGTCATATTTTTTTGATAGTTAATTTCACCAACTGCATAAATTAACTTTTCAAGTGGTCGTGCGATCGGGTCTAGAATAGTTTTTTGGGCTAAAAAAACACGAGCCATATAATTGCCAAATCACGGCACAATTAAAACTAAAATTAATAGCGTCAATGCTATTTGAATAAAACCTTGAATCATTATTTTGAAGCAAAAGCTTATTTGTTAATCGAATGATTCAATTGTTTCAAGATTACAGTTATCCAACAATCTATCAATTGTTATATTTTTCTTATCTATTTACTAATTGTTATGCTTAAATATGAATGCATATACTTACAGGTATAGAAGATATATATCTGGTTAAATAGATAATTTAATTACTATTAATAAAATAAAAATAGATAGAATTATAGCTTTACTGTAGTTTGTGACAACATTTGATAAACAGATCGCAAGCAACATTTAATCTTCTTCTAAATCCTGTTTTAGTATTGCCTCAATATCCCTTTTAGCATGAATGACTCGAACGATCTCAACTTCAGAATCAGTAAGGCGATAAAAAATAATATGTTTTCTAAATCCTTCAATAGCTTGTTGTCTGACATCTCTTAGTTGAGGATGAGTCAAATTTGATAGTTTTCCTCTCTGGGGAAATTGTGATAACTTCTGAAAAGTCTTTTCTGCTGCAAATAAAAAACGTTCTGAAACATCTAAGTTATCTTCAGCTAAATATGTTGCTAATTCAATCAAATCCTTGATAACTTGGGGTCTTTTAAGAATTCTCATTAACCCACAGGATTGTTTTTCCGCGCTGCAATTTTATCTGTCACTACCTGACGAATTGCTGCCCAATCTTTTGCTGTCATGGGGGTAGCTTCACCAGAATTTAAACCCTCTAATAATAATTGTTCGAGTTGCTTTTCTGCTTTTTGTTGGCGATCTTGACGAATTAATTGGCGAATATATTCACTGGTGGTACTATAGTCCCCACTAGCTACTTGTTCCTCTACATATATTCGCATTTCTTCTGGTAGAGAAATATTAATACTTTTCATGGTCAGATAGTTTTAACCCTATATGACAGATTATGACATTTTTTGGCATTTTTGGGTAAAGCGATCGCAAACTAAACGACGCATTGCAGCAGAAAGAAATATGACTACCGCTTATTTAATTGACAAAACATTGACAATTCCAGGTAAAGATGGAGATGATGTTACGCTTAAATCATCAATTGCTGCCATAATTTCATTCATTTGTGAAATACTTATTTGACCGATGTAATCTCCAATTCTCTCAAAAACAAAATATTATCTGGTGATCAAAAGTAATTATTAAGGTCTAGATAAAGATCGCCTGTTATTAAAATCGCGATGAAAAATAAGTATTTAAAATTTATCAATCGCTTTCATCCCCTAGTTGGGTTCATTATTCTAACTTTTGTAGTCGTAGTTTTGTTAGAGTATGCTACGCCACCAGAGTATGTTTTTGGTTATTTATACACGGGTACTATTTTGCTGGCTAATTATGGTTTAGCCAAAAAAACTATTTGGCGGATCACTTTGGCAGCGATCACATTAACTATTTTTAATTTATTTTTTCCCAACTTTGAACCCCAAAGTCCTGCTACCAGGATATTGTCTCAAAGGAATCGAAGCATAAACTTTAATTTTAGCCTTACGTTCGGTCGCTGCGGGTGCTTCTTGGTGGGATGCAGCCACAACCGCAGAAATTCGAGCAGCGTTTAAAACCGCACCAGCTAAAAAAACTAACGAAAACAATCTTTTAACCAGTAGAGAAACCGAAATTTTAGCTTTAATTGCCACAGGAAAAAGTAATAATGAAATTGCTCGACAACTGCATATTACTATTGGTACGGTTAGAGTTCATGTCCATGCTATTTTACAGAAATTAGAAGTACGCGATCGCACTTCCTCAGCTATTATGGCAATTCAATAAAATTTAGTAATAATTACCTGATTTTGGGTTAAGCAATTTGTCTAATTCCTTATTAATTAATTTAGCTGTCCTATTTGATAAACCTACAGGGATTGCTACTTATGCTCGCAATATTATTCCCAGCCTCTATAGTCTCAACCCAACACTTCTATCAGCACTAGAATTTGAGCATTATCAAAACTATCTGATTGCTGATGATATGACCCCCGCCCAGGGGAGTAAAGGACATTTTAAACGTTTACTATGGACGCAATGGCAACTACCTCGAATTTATCAGCAATTACAAGCAGATTTAATTTATTCGCCAATACCAGAAGCACCTATATATAGTCAGTCTCGCTATGTGGTAATGTGCCACGATTTGATTCCGCTGCGCTTTCCTCGTTTAACTTCCCCTTTAACTAATTACTTTCGCTATCTTGTCCCGTTGGTATTGAAACAAGCAGAACACATTATTTGTAATTCTGAAGCCACGGCTAGAGACATAGTAGATTTTTATGGGGTTGCTGCCGATAAAATTACGGCGATTTTATTGGGATACGATGCTATTAATTTTTATCCTAGAGAAGGAGCGCATCTTTCTTTAACTAATCCTTATTTTTTATATCTTGGTCGTCAAGATCCCTATAAAAACTTGACAGGCTTAATTAACGCTTTTGCTGCTATTCCTAATTCAGATTATCATCTAGCGATCGCAGGTTCAACTGATCCTCGCTTTACTCCGCAGCTACAATTACAAGCTAAAGAATTAGGGATTGAAAAACGACTGATTTGGCTCGATTATCTTGATTATCAGGAATTACCTTTAGTTATCAGTGGTGCAGTCGCTTTGGTTTTCCCTACGCTTTGGGAAGGGTTTGGACTGCCTGTATTGGAAGCAATGGCTTGTGGAACTCCTGTAATTACTTCAAATTTAGCTTCTTTACCCGAAATAACTGGTGAGGCAGCAATTTTAATCGATCCTTACAATACAGGAGCTATTACCTCGGCGATGATTGATCTTGCTAAGGATAAAAAAATGCGATCGCAACTTAGTCAACTCAGTCTGCAACAGGCACAAAAGTTTAGTTGGACAAAAACAGGTGTGGCAACAAGGGAAGTTTTGGAACAGTATTTGTAAAAAATTAATATTTGACCGTTTATGTACTTAAACAGTTACAATATTGTTATCGTTGAGTGCCGTTACCATTACTAATTAAATATTTAGACTTAATTGCAGATAATTAGATTCAACCTTATTAGGCAAAGATTGAGTAGGGTGAAGACACTTATGACCCGACCAAAATAAAGAATTACCTGGACGTTGACGATCGCTATTTAACCAATAAGTAAATACTTGCTGGCGTTGATCTTCTGGGGAGAGGATTTGATAAACTCTAACTCTTTTATGCCTGATAGTTTCGTAACGGCTATATTTAATTTTGCAGCCAATTTTATCTAAGAGGCGACTGACAATCGTAATGGGGCTGTAGTTTTTGGCAATGCCAATATTTAAGATGGTTTTAATTTCCTGACGATTATTGTGGGCGATCGCAGCTAAGGATTGCAAATCGGGATCGGTATTACGTAATTCCCTGGTTAGATCCTGTAATAGTACAGGTACACCCATTAGTTCTAAGGTACCGACAATTGCTCCTAGTTGGGAACTATTAAAGTCAGGTAAAAATAAACTCCCATTCCCCTGTTCAATGAGTTTACGGGCAACTTGGGTATCCCGATCTGCTAAATAGGGACGACCAACGGTAAGAAAGTAATGTAATCTGATTTTTTGATACCAGCCTCCATCATCTAAGGAGACTAGTTCAGGAGTAATGGGTAAGTGATAACGTTGTTGTAATTCATATTTTCGGAGTTTACGGCGATCGCTCAAGGATTTAATCAGTCGTTTTTTTAAACTTTGATATTGTTGAGAGTTTAAGCTGGGAGAACAGGCGATCGCACTACATTCGGCTAAGTAGTTTTGGATACTAATTTCAGTAATTGCTTCGACGAGACAATTATCAGGTTGGGGTTCAATGTTAGCTGACTCTCGAAACTTAAACTTAGCTGCATCAATGATTTCATGTCCTTCGGCTCTTAATCCAGCTAAAATCGACTGGCGGTAATTAATCGCCCCTGCATTAAACCTAACTGCCATTTTTGCCCAACATAATAGTGATTCCGCTTGGAAACCTGTATCTAAATCATCTAAATAAGCAAAATCCGACTGTTGTAATAAACGAATATTTAACTGAGTAAAACGCTGATTGGAAGTCAACAAAGCAGGGATAGAAGTTGAGCCATTGCCAATTTTATTAAAACTATAATTAGCACACCAAAGATGACGAGGAACATTGTGTCGTAGACGGGATAGAGTTTGACGGACGGCGTTTTCTGCCTGAATTCCTTGAGCGATCGCCCAAACTCCAGTAAAATGATCTTGAAGCTCAATCGAGATCCCTGTTTCAATGGAAGGACTAGCTACCACAATATCGTACTGCCACAAGATCTGCTCTAACTGACCAATACAGCCATAAGCAGCATGATTTGAATCGGCAAGGGATTCTGAATCGATTCGCAGGATACGTTTATCAGGAAATTTCTTTTGGAGATAGGCTTCTAAAGTTTGGGTACTCCATTTACTAGTTAGTTTTTGAGCAGAAAGACAGATAAATGGTTTCCCACCACGCTGAATATCGCTTTCGAGATTAGTTACTAGTTTTTTGGGAGTTTGACCAGTGTAGTTATAGACTTGCCAAGCTGATTGACTGCTACCCTGCCAAATATTCTGCACAATATAAGGCTTGAGATCGATTCCCGATAGGGAAATAAGATAATCTAGGGCAATATCACTTAAATCCGCATCCGCTATATATACTTGTCCCTGTTTAGTTAGGACATTCTGCATTAAAATCTTAAACGACTTAAGAATCTCGACTCGACGATCTTTGCAGGTATTAGAATTGAGAGTGTGCCACAATACTTGTTCAACTTCATCAATAATTACTAGACTATTTAACCAATCATCGGGGTTAAACTTCGCCTGGGATAAGCTATGGAGAGAATCAATACAAAGACCATAACCTAAAATTTCTGTATTAGGACAGTTATTTAATTCAGTAACATAACTAAGTCCAAACCTCTGACACAACTCCTTAACTAATTGCACTCGATGTCCAATTACTAACACTTTTTGCTGACGAGCGATCGCTTGATTGACTATCTTTGATAAAGCTTGAGTTTTACCTGTACCTTTAGGGGATTTCATCCCAACTAAGCTTGTCTGTGGCGGAATATCTAACTCTGGTAAATAACGGCTGTCGATTTGAAGATCGGTAGGATAAGTTAAATTCGTCCAAGATTTTGCTTTCCAGGTGGCTAAATCTAAAGCCTGATCGTAAGCCTGAGCAAAACAATCTTGACCTTGATTAGCAATCAAATCATCTACACCTTTACCTAATTGACTATCCCAAGTAACAACTTTGACCTGACAACCAGCTTGTTGTAATAAATATCCTGTTTTCTTAATCGCTGCATTAACTGCTTTAATGGTCTTAGATTTGGAGTCTTGATCAAACACCAAATAAACTTCTCGTCCAGGAGTGGCTAACTTAGCTAACTGCGGAATTAAGTGAGACTTGCCAATTCTTTTACCAGTAGCATCTTTAGGAGTGCGATAACCATTATTGATCCCTGGTAAAGCAACTGCACTATAACCAGCCGATAATAATGCCCCTGCTTTTTTTGCTCCTTCCGTAATACAAAGAGGAACTTCAGGATGATTACTAAACCACTGCCAAAAACCCAAATCCCCACTATTTTGGACAATATCTTGTAAAACAATCTTGACTCCAGAGCGATCGATAATTTCCTGCCAGAGACTAAGAGGAACTTTCAGAGCAAATAAACCACTAGCAGTTTTGGGGGGATGCTCGTACTTAATCAGCTTATCAGAATTATTACGCGGGCGATCGGGCTTAAAACACCCCCAGATATCTGCTTCTCCCGTCAAAACATCAATCCCCGAACACCACCAACCTCCAGCATCAGTATGAGCATAACGTTGAAGAAATCCTTCACTAATTCTGCCATCGTTTCTTCTGGGTATAGAATCTGAATATAGTAAATATTCTGTCGGGCAAGTGCCTTCAAGAGAGACTACATTTAAGCGAGTTAATTCTTCATTGACACCACTGGCTTGCCATTCTCGTAAATAATCCATCTTTACTAATTCTAATTCTTGGCTCTTGAAAGATTAGTATCATACCACCATATCTAGTGTAATAATTTATAGTTTTTAAAAAAAGACACTAGATGTGGAAGAGCTAAAACGATGAGTGATGAAGGATGAGGAATATATTAACGAAGTCAGAGGTCAGAAGTCAGAAAAGAGGTAGAGGAGGTAAAAGAAGTAGAGGGGGTAGAAGAGGTAATATTATTGAACCATTACTCCCATTACTCCCTCTACTCCCATTACTCCCTCCACTCCCATTACTCGTTTACCTACTACCTTTTTTGTTCCTAATTCATCCTTTCTAACCTCTTCCTTAAGCAAGTTTTTCCAGACACAGAAAGCTTGATAAACTAAATAATCCACATCAAAAATCTGATGACTGATGACTGATGACTGATAACTGTAAAAAAGGAGCAAGACTGATGTTAGATCAACAGGCAAAAAAAACAATGCTACGCAAAATTCCCCATGGACTTTATATCTGTGGTGTCAAAGAGGGGGAAGAAATGAATGGTTTTACTGTTAGCTGGCTAATGCAGTCTTCTTTTGAACCACCTTTGGTAGTTAATTGTGTCAAAAAAGGGACTATTTCCCATGAAATGATCAAAAATACCCAAGTATTTGCCATTAGTTTTTTGGAAGAAGGACAAAAAGATCTAGCTGCATCTTTCTTTCAACCCAAAACTCGTGTGGGTAATAAATTTGAAAATGTAGAATTTTATGAAGGAGAAGCTACAGGCTGTCCTATCATTAAAGACTCTTTGGGATATATCGAATGTAAAGTTGTGGGTACAGTTGAGCAAGGCGATCATACTGTCTATGTTAGTGAAGTAATCGCCTCTGGTATTCACCGTGAAGGTAATCAACTTTTATTATCTAGTACTGGTTGGCAGTATGGAGGCTAATTCAATAATTGATAATTAATAATGGATAATCGATAATTACCTTTCCTTAAAACATTGAACATTAAACAGTAGTTATTAGTTATTACTAAAAAATTAAAAACTAAATACTAAAAACTAGTAAATGATAAATGTTAAAAGGAGAAATTTTAAACCAAATTAATTAATTGTCAATTATCCATCTTTTTTCAAGATTACGATGTCCTATCTTTATTTCCCGTACCCATTCCAATTAAACAATCCCTTCGCCATTAACGCGACGAATTATCACCACTCCAGGCAAAGGAGGTTGATTAACTTTCCCACTGGGCCAATTTGAACCAATGGGGACTTGGCGTTGTTGTTTAAAAGCCGTACCGTCTGTCGCTAGTAGTTCAAAAGTTCTTAATTCTGTTTGCATATTTTGTCTAATCCCATTGTTTTCCCCTGGATGTTGGATAGACAAAAATATACTTTGATTATTCGTGTCAAAGGTCAAACCTGTGCATTCACAGTCCATAGGACCGATCGCAAATGGATAAACTGTGCCTGCATTATCTCCTGATAAAGGGATATACCACATAGAATTATTGCCAAATACCCCTGCTAAGTCTTCATTAGCTATAGGTTGACCGTTTTCGTCTTTTCTAGTGGGTACAGCTTGATTATGACCACTCGTAGACATATCTGTCACCATCCAGAGATTCCCTGCTTTATCTAAGCTGAGGTTATCAGGATTGGCAAAGCCTGCCCCACCTTTAGCTGGTTCACCACCAGTTGCTAACATACTCCAAGTAAAACTGAGGGCAGCAGGATCGCTCTCGTCTTCTTCTAATTTCATTATCCAGCCATAGTCATAATCTGGCTTACCATCAGGACTAACAAAGATTGCCTTGTCTGGGCCCCCATCATCATCAGACGAGCCAGAAGTAAAGGCAATAAACAGAGTCCCATCCTCGGCGACTACGGTGTCTTCGGGACGAGCAGTACAGGTAATTCCAGCTGCGGTTGCTGCAAAATGAGCGTCAATTAAAATTGCTCCTTGTTTTTCTTCGGTACTATCACCTTGATATAAATCCCCAAGAGTTTTAAATTTAGCGGTAAATGGTTGTATCTGTACTTCTGATAAAACTTCCATTGTTCCTCCCACAGTGCGATCGCTGTTGGGTAAGATTACTAAGCCTCCCACTACCTGATTAGGTAAGACAGGATTAACCAGGGTATCAGGACTGAGGGGAATCCATTCGCCGACACCATTGGGGTGAAATTTTGCTCCATAAAGCATTCCTGACTCAAATAAACTGGAGTTGGACTTGTCTTGAGGATCTTCTACTTGTTCGCTACTAATAAATTTATACAGGTGTCCGCCACGGCGATCGCATCCTGAATAGACTGCGAGATTTTTCTCGGCTACTGCCCGAATAGCAAAAGCTTCATGGCGATAACGCCCCAGCCAAGTATGTTTTGTTCCATAATCATCGGGATTAGCAGGATCAATCTCTACCATCCAGCCGTATTTATTACCTGCCAAACCCAAGACATTACCCCTGCCATCTAAATCTTCATCGGTAATTAAAAAGGGTGTTTCTCCTGGGTTAAAAGATGAACCATCTGCCAATACTATTTCTGGGACTTGATCCTGGAAATTTTCTTCAGCACTTAGTACTGTTCCCCAGGGAGTAGTACCACCTGCGCAATTTTGCATTGTCCCAATAATGCGATCGCCTAAGTTATCTTCATAACCCTGTTTATTAGATTTGCTAAATACTGCTATTGCTGCCCCTGTAGACTTTAAAGCGCGATTAGAGTCATCTAATCCCGAAATCCCCGTAACCCGACGGTCTGCCTCCGAATAAGTTCGCTCCCATTTGCCATCAGCATTGCGCTTAACTGAAATTACCCCTAGTCCTTGATCGATTAAACCTTCTCTGGAAATTTGTTTGATTTTCTCTTTGATTGGATCGCTATCTTGGAGGCTAAAAGCATCAATTTCACCTTCATTAGGTGCAGCCAAAGCAATTAGTTCCGCAAAAGGTAGTTGTTTACCAATTACTAGAGGATAGGTTTTCATCCATGTTCCCCCACTAATATATTCAAAATTTACTGTCAGATAGCCTTCATTTGGTGCAGTTTCTACCAAAGCCAAATAATCATTATTATAGCCAAACCGCGAATCTCCCACGCGATCGCCCCAGACAGCTATCACATCATAAGTAAAGCCTTCAGGTAAAACTAAATCATCTTGAACGGTATAGCTGGCATATTGTTTGATTTGTTGTGCAGGGGGAAGTTGGTCAATTTCTAAAGGCAGTGGCATTTGGACAGGTTTGAAACTCAAGCTAGAATTAACAGTGTTTGTCGATGTAGAGGAGGATTGAGCGTTCGCGTAGCGTACCCTTCGGGTAATTCCGGTTGTTTGCTTGTTTAACTGCCAAGTACCTGAAGCCAGAGAACTAGTAATAGCACCGAAGAATAATAAAAAGTGACGACGATTAACATTCATATTAGTTGTCTGGGGAAAAATTAAGACAATATTTTGAGTGCGTCGGAATTTTGAGGCTTCCTCAAAATTAGGAGACGCAGTGATTTCACAAATCAGTATTCTTAAGTTAAACTCCAGATGTTAACAACTTATTAACTACAGGTTTGGATTTTATAATCTCAGTACTTATAATTTGACAAGTTTAAATGTCATATCTGCTCTTAATTTAAGCGTTAAGTAGCAATTTCTCAAAAATGTTATGGTTTTTTGGCAAGAATGGATTTTTATAGCACAGCATTGGCTTAGTTCCCTAGGTTACTTAGCTTATCCTGCTTTTATTGGTATTTATATTTCAGCCAACTTATTTGGTTTACCTGCAATTTTCTTGTTTTTAGCTGCTGGTAGTTTATTTGGTTTTGTTCCAGGCTTAATCATCGTTTCTTTTGCCGATACCCTAAGTGTGGCTACTTGTTATGTATTGGGTAGAACCATAGCCCGTAAAACCATCAGCAAATGGATAGCCCAACGTCCTCATTGGGGAAGGTTTGACCGCGCCGTTGCCCAAAAAGGCTGGAAAATTGTTTTTCTCACGCGTCTATCGCCACTTGTACCGTCTAACGTTTTAAATTATGGCTTTAGCTTAACTAAAATTAATTTTTGGCAATATTTATTTGTTTCGTGGTTAGGAATGCTGCCTGTAATTGCTTTGTATGTCTATCTCGCTTCAGTAGGGACAAATTTACTCTCAGGGAGTCAAGATCATCCCAAACAAATCGCTGCTTCTGTAATTGGTTTGACTACTACCTTAATGGCGATCGCCTATACGACTAAGTTAATGCACAGTACTGTCTTTAAAAAGCCTGCCAGACAAACCCCACTCCAACAACATCAACCCCAAGAGCGAGAAAAAGCGCGACGATAACCAACATTACTTTCAATTTATTACTTTAGCAGGATTTAACAAGTCATTAGTTTAGCTACACTTAAATAGCAATAAATCTAATTAGTTAAGAGGTAACAATTAATGGACATAGTAAGAATTATTTGTGCAATCTTTTTACCCCCATTAGGTGTGTTTTTACAGACAGGTTTGAGTACGCAGTTAGCAATTAATATTTTATTGACACTACTAGGTTATATCCCTGGAATTATTCATGCGATTTGGATAATTGCAAAAGAATAAATCAATCTTCTATAATTCTGTCTAGTTTAAACAAAAAAACTAAGTTGCAACTAGATGGATCAGATAGTCAATACCGTAGTCAACAGCTTACAAGACTTACTAGGTAGTGCGGTCAAGACATTGCCTGCGATAATTACAGCCCTAATTATTATTATGCTGACTCGCTATGCAACCGAGTTTGCCCAAAAAATAGCAGAGAAAATAGGCAACAAAACCTTGCATAGTAAATCACTACAATCATTACTTATGAGAACTGCTGACATTACCACCTGGGTAGTGGGTGTAGTTATAGCCTGTGTTATCGCTTTTCCAGGACTACGTTTAGGTGATATTATTGCAACTCTAGGATTAGGTACTGTAGCCATAGGTTTTGCTTTCCAGGATATATTTAAAAATTTCTTAGCTGGAATTTTAATTTTGATTCAAAGACCATTCCACATTAACGACCAAATTATCGTTGGTGACTATGAAGGAACAGTAGAGCAAATTGATATTCGCACCACTAATTTACGTACTTATGATGGGGAAAGAATATTAATGCCTAATTCCGAAGTGTTTACCAGTGCAGTTAGAGTCAGAACAGCTTTTGAGCAACGTCGCACCGATCTAGCTGTAGGGGTAGATTACAATGCTTCTTTACCCGCAGTACAAGATATTTTACAAGCAGCAATAGCAGGAGTAGAAGGGGTTCTAGATAATAAACCGCCAGAAATAGATATAGTTGGTTTTGGCGATAGTTCCATCGATTTTGTAGTGCGCTATTGGACTCATCCCAGACAACCCCAAGTAAGACAAATTCAAACAAGAGCAATCATAGCAATTAAAGAAGCTTTAGATGCTGCTAATATCGACATTCCTTATCCAATTCGCACCCTCTATTTTTATAATCAAGATCAATATAATGATCGCATTCCTGCTGAAACTGACAAAAATAGTTACGCAAAATCAATTTAAACCGCCTCTAGTTTGAAAGCTGTAGTTTTTTAGATAACTGTTCGAGGGATTAGGAACAATTACCTTACTTCTGACTTTTGACTTCTGACTTTTGACTTCTGACTTTTGACTTTTGACTTCTGACTTCTGACTTTTGACTTCTGACTTCTGACTTCTGACTCCAGTTCTATATGTAGACGAGGTATATAATAGTTAGTCTGAATCAGAAATGGTAATTTCACTAATTAAAACTCTTAAAATATAAATATAATCTTTACTCCCTATTACTTAACACTTTATCAGTAATTATTAATCAGTAATTAATAATCTTATGACTCGTAGAAACAGAGATAGTAGAAGAGACAATTACAATCGCTATGATCCCCCCAATTATCGCTCTAATCCCACTCCGCCTCCACCCAAGAAAAATCCCTTAGACGTAGCTAAACTAGCTATTCTAGGCAGCGTTTTTGTAGTTGGTGTAGTAGTAGGACTGGCTTTAAACTTAACCACTAGTTCTAATCCCACCACAATAGATTCCAGCTTGCAAATTGACCGTCAAGCACCTAATCCCGAAATTTGTCAACAGTTTGGTGCTAGTGCGATCGTCACTGATATGCGAGTATTTTTGACTTTAACTCCTTTTAGCGTCTATTTAACCCAACCCAGTATGCAGCCAGGATGCGTGTTGCGTCGTGCTAATTGGGCAATTTTAGAACAAAAAAATCTTGTAAATTCTGAACAGGTGCGAGATTGCAGAAAACGCATGAATACTTTTGGCTTTATCGGTGCTTTAGAAGGCAAACCAAAAATAGACTGTGTTTACCAAAATGATGCAGCAGGTAACTTATTCTTAAATCAACAAGGAGGTACACCTACCCGCGAAACAGACAATTTTTAAACCAATTTTGATAATCTGATATACACTGAAAGCGATTAATGTAATTTCTAAATTAACAACTATTTATTATGTGTGGAATTGTCGGTTACATCGGTACTCAAGCAGCTACAGACATCTTAATTGCTGGTTTAGAAAGGTTAGAGTATCGGGGTTACGACTCGGCTGGGATAGCTACCATTGAAGACGGGAAAATTAATTGTGTTAAAGCTAAAGGCAAATTACTTAACCTGAGAAATAAACTAGAACATACCACCCATAAAGCTCAGATTGGAATTGGACACACTCGTTGGGCAACTCATGGTAAACCAGAAGAACACAATGCCCATCCTCACCTAAACTCAGCTCAAAATATAGCTGTGGTGCAAAATGGTATCATTGAAAACTATTTAGAGATCAAAGAAGAATTAATTAGTAAAGGGATTGAATTTTGCTCCGAAACCGATACTGAAGTCATTCCTCACTTAATTTCCGTCTTATTAGCTAGTTCTAGTTCATTACTAGAAGCAGTCCAAAAAGCGATCGCCCGATTGGAAGGAGCATTTGCGATCGCCGTAGTTAGTGCCGACAATCCTTATGAATTAATAGTTGCCCGTCAACAAGCACCATTAGTATTAGGTTTTGGACAGGGAGAATTTTTTTGTGCTTCTGATACGACGGCAGTATTACCCCACACTCGTACCATCCTTAATTTAGAAAATGGTGAGATAGCTAGACTAACTCCTCTAGGAGTAGAACTTTATAACTTTCAGGGCGATCGCCTTTCTCGTTTTCCCCGCACCCTCGATTGGAATCCCGTACAGGCAGAAAAACAGGGTTTCCGTCATTATATGCTCAAAGAAATCTACGAGCAACCTGCGGTAGTCAGAACTTGTTTGGATGCTTATATCCATCCCAACTGGCACGCTGAAGAGAATCCCGATTATAGTCCTGTAAATTTGGGCTTATCTCCTAACCTCACTGATAATTTAGAACACGTTCAGATCTTAGCCTGTGGTACAAGTTGGCACGCTAGTTTAGTCGGCAAATACTTATTAGAACAGATTGCCCAGATTCCTACCTCTGTAGATTATGCTTCCGAATTTCGCTATTCCCCAAAACCGATAATTGCTAATACTTTAACTATCGGTGTTACCCAATCGGGAGAAACTGCCGACACCATTGCTGCACTAGAATCAGAAAGAGCTAGACGAGCAGATTTAGAACCAAAATTACAAGCAAAACTACTAGGCATTACCAATCGTCCTGAAAGTATTTTAGCCCAGATAGTTGATCGCATTATCGACACTCACGCAGGTATAGAAATTGGCGTTGCAGCTACCAAAACCTTTGTCGCCCAAGTAATGGGTTTTTATTTCCTCTCCCTAGATTTAGCCTATCGTCGCCAAGCAATATCTAATACCAAAATCGAGCAAATAATTGCAGGTTTGCGCCACATTCCCAGTCAAATTGAAACTATCCTCGAAACCCAAGCGGAATATATCGAAGAATTAGCTCACGAATTCACCACTGAAACTGAAGACTTTATCTTTATTGGACGAGGTATTAATTTTCCCATTGCCCTCGAAGGTGCATTAAAACTCAAAGAAATCTCTTACATCCATGCAGAAGCCTACCCTGCTGGGGAAATGAAACATGGACCGATCGCTTTATTAGATAATAAAGTACCAGTAGTGGCTGTAGCAATGCCTGGTAGTGTCTACGACAAAGTGATTTCCAATGCTCAGGAAGCCAAAGCCAGAGATGCCCGTTTAATCGGTGTCACCACCGCCATGAATGCTCAAGAAGCAGCCCACACTTTTGATGATGTTTTAACTGTACCAGAGGTAGATGAGTTGATTTCTCCTGTGTTGGCGGTTGTACCCTTGCAGCTCTTATCCTATCACATTGCAGCGATTAAGGGGTTAGATGTGGATCAGCCACGTAATTTGGCGAAAAGTGTTACTGTTGAATAATCAATTTCAAAAGTCCATGTGGATTGTGAGGTAATAATAAAGTTAGAAACTTTATAAAAAAGTTGGAAACTAAAAGCTAAAATCACAAAAAAGATAGAAACTATCTAAAAAAGTTGGGAACTTTGGCGGTACAATAACAGTAATATTGTATTAGACCCTGAAAACGACAAGTTTGAATAACACGAGCGCAAATTAGCAGTATCTTCAAACCGTGCCATGCTGCGAGAACCACCACTAACTTTACCCTTAGTGATACTAAATCCGATTGGTATAGGTCATGTAAAACTAGCCATATTTGAACCAATGATAATTGGTTAAGTTTTTAATTTCTTCACTCATTTGAGTCAGAACACAACAACGTTTTGAGAGTATCTCTTCTAGTTCCTCAATACTTTCGATATTTTCATTGGCAATTGGTTCATCTACTACCAATCGGATTTAGTATGATAGAGATTATGAACACCAAATTCAATGCGATTAGTTTTGCTAAGTCAACAAGTTTGTTAGAGCGCAGTGCTAACTAAGCAGAGTATGACTAATACAGATTTTGTCGAATGAGCTTAAGCAGTAGATATTTGAAATAACATATGGCTCGCGTTCGCTTTATGCCAGAGTGTAGCTGTAATGATACGGCGATCGCCAAAAAAAAGGGGGACAAACCCCCAAGAACGACTCAGCGCACAACAGGCACAGAGACAACCCAGACCGAACCAGAGACAGAGCAAACGCCAGGGCGAACCGCCACGGCAAAACCAACCAAACGAGAGCAGGACAGGGCAAAAGCAGCAGCAGCCGAACGAGACACGAACACGGCACAGACAACAGAGCCAGAGAAAGAGCGCAAAGAAGGACGCACCGACCAGGAACAACAACCGCCCGACGCAGCTTGTGTAACCCTTGCCGAGCGTTCGGGGTGCGGGGAGCTCACAAGGGTAGGTTTTTCACAATTGGATTTCGGTGAAGGTTAGACCCCACATTCGGCAGCCCCACAGATGAAATATAAAAAAAACATAGATTCAGGAG
>CAYMWC010000131.1:0-16103 GCA_964393695.1 uncultured Pleurocapsa sp. | reverse complement strand
CGATCTATTTTCACAACGCTTCATTGTCCCACATTTAGATGCAAACCGCTGTATATCTGATAAAGATTAATTTTTTCTCATCAAAGTTTCATGAATAGTTTATTGTTACTTGTTTATATATAATTAATTACTCAATATTTAATTGAAGTAACTATTAATACATTACTAAAGTGATTACTATCGAAGCTTAATGGTTTATTGTTTTACTTTTCCCAAAAATAATTAATCAAAAAATAGTAATCATTATTACAAAAATTAAACTTAGTTATCAGTGTAAAGTTCAAAAGTAAGTAAACAGATAATTATTTTGACCGCCTGTCATAGTAAGAATTTAAGTAATTGGAAAAAATTAAACAAATAAACCTTTTAAACTACTAAAGGAGAAAATTATGCGTGTATGTGTCATCGGTACGGGATATGTTGGTCTGGTTACAGGAGTTTGTTTGGCTCAAATCGGACATCAAGTAATTTGTATTGACAATAACGAGGCTAAAATTGCCCTGATGCAGTCGGGAACTGCACCAATTTATGAACCAGGGTTAGATGAAATGATGCAGTCGGCAATGGCTGCTGGTAACTTAGAATTTACAACAGATTTAGCTGCTGGTGTAGCTCATGGTGATATTTTATTTATTGCTGTGGGAACTCCTGCACTACCCACAGGTGAAAGCGACACTCGTTATGTCGAAGCAGTAGCTAGGAGTATCGGTAGTCATCTCAATGGTGGTTATAAGGTTATTGTCAATAAGTCTACAGTTCCTATTGGTTCAGGAGATTGGGTACGGCGGATTGTTTTAGATGGTGTGGCGGAAAGAGAAGCAGAGATTGCTGGTTTTGATGTGGTTAGTAATCCTGAATTCTTAAGAGAAGGTTCAGCAGTCTACGATACGTTTAATCCCGATCGCATTGTTTTGGGTAGTGATAGTAATAAAGCGATCGCCATGATGCAGGAACTCTATCAACCTCTTGTGAATCGGGACTTTGCGGAAGATAAATCTTTACCTCCTGTACCTGTCGTTGTCACCGATCTCAGTTCAGCAGAAATGATTAAATATGCTGCTAATTCTTTCCTCGCCACTAAAATTAGCTTTATTAATGAGGTGGCTAATATCTGCGATCGCGTTGGTGCTGATGTCACCCAAGTAGCAAAGGGAATTGGTTTAGATTCTCGCATTGGTAACAAGTTTTTACAAGCTGGTATTGGTTGGGGTGGTTCTTGTTTTCCTAAAGATGTCTCTGCCTTAATTCATACTGCCGATGATTATGGTTATGATGCCAAATTACTCAAAGCTGCGGTAGAAGTAAATCAAAGTCAGAGATATTTAGCGATCGCCAAATTACAACAAACTCTCAAAATTCTTAAAGGTAAAACCATTGGTTTATTGGGTTTAACCTTCAAACCCGACACCGACGATCTTAGGGATGCACCAGCATTAGATTTAATTAAAGAATTAATTCGTTTAGGAGCGAAAGTAAAAGCTTACGATCCCATTATTACTAATCAAAATCTGGAAATATTCTTAGCAACTAATCCCGAGGAATTAGCAACAGATTGTGATGCTCTAGTCTTGGTTACTGACTGGCAAGAGTTTAAGACTTTAGATTATGGTCCATTAGCTAGCAAAATGAATACTCCCAACCTCATCGATGGTCGAAACTTCCTCGATCGCAATGTCCTAGAACAAGCTGGATTTAATTACATTGGCATCGGTCGCGCTGCGAGTACTACTCAAGCAAACATTGTAGAACCTAGGCTTGTAACTACTCTATAAATTTTAAAAGCTATCTGGCTTATAGCCTAGAGCTTAGAGCTTTTGTTAAAGGTGAGATTTTTCTCATCAAAGTTTCACAGACGATTCATGGGCAATTGTGAAACTAATAAGAGATAGCGGAGTTATTGAAGTAGTGAAGTATTTGGAGTGGTGGACTTATTGAAGTAGTGGAGTATTAACTCCTCCATCTCCTCTACCTCACTACCCCACCACCTCTCTACTCCCTCTACTCCTCTAACTACCTCAAAAAATTTAGTAACAACCAGAGCGTAATTATCATGGCTCGCATTCTTCCTTCCACAGTTACTACAAGCAAATATCAAAGAATCATGGTTTATTCCCACGATGCTTACGGTCTGGGAAATATTAGCCGAATGCTAGCTATTTGCAAGTATTTACTCAAATCAATCCCTAATCTTTCAATTTTGTTAATATCTGGCTCACCAATGCTGCAAAGCTTCCGTTTGCCTCAAGGATTAGACTATATTAAACTTCCTTGTCTTAATCGTGGTTCATCGGGAGAAATGGCGGTTAAATATCTCAATGCAGATATTGAATCTATTTTAAATTTGCGATCGGAATTAATTTTAGCAGCAGCGAAGAACTATCAACCAGATTTAGTTTTAGTTGATAAAAAACCATCAGGAATTCAAGGTGAATTAAAGTCAACAATTGACTATTTAAAAAATTATTTGCCAAACACTAAACTTGCCTTACTGCTACGAGATATTTTAGATACCCCAGAGAAAACTATTCAAGAATGGCATAAGGAAAATTATTACCAAATAGTAGAATCTATTTATGATCGCTTGTTAGTAGTGGGAATGCCAGAAATATTCGATCTTTGTCGAGAGTATAAGTTTAGTCAGGAAATTACATCTAAAGTCCGTTTTTGTGGTTACATCCGTAAAGACTCTGGTTTGAAAAACCGTCGTACCATCCGTCAAGAATTGGGTATTAAAACTAATGAGAAACTAGTCTTAGTCACCCCTGGGGGAGGGGAAGATGGTTATTACTTAATTAATAATTATCTGACTGGATTAGCACAAAATCAGGATTATTTTAGTCAGCAAAAAATCCGCAGCTTAATCTTTTGTGGTGCAGAAATGCCCCCCGAACAGCAACAGCAAATATATCAACAGGCGCAACAATTACCTGGGGTTACGGTATTGGAGTTTACAAATGATTTAATGAGTTACGTTAATACTGCCGATACGGTGATTTCTATGTGTGGTTATAACACCATTACTGAAGTTTTACAAAAAGGTAAAAAAGCGATCGTAGTTCCTCGCATTAAACCAGGACAAGAACAATTAATTCGTGCGCAAGCTATGGCAAAAGCAGGATTAATTAAGATGATTCATCCCGATCTGCTTAACTCTAATTTGTTAATGGAAACTCTGTTTAGCAGTTTAGATAAAGTTAATAGTTTGAACTCTATTAACTATTTGGATTTTGCAGGATTACCAAGAGTTGCTGATTATATATCGATGCTTTTATTCGACTCTTTTTATATCGAGCAAAGTTCAAATGTGGCTCTTAAGTCTGCTTAGTGGGTAGTAGGTAGTGGGTAGTCCTAAAGGATACCGCTTCGCATATAGGTAGTAGGTTAATTAAGCCTAGTGTCTAATTATTAGTAATCAGTAATCAGTAATCATGAAAAAAGTAATGTTTTATTGCCAACATATTCTTGGCATGGGTCATTTGATTCGTAGTGTAGAAATAGTTCGAGGATTAATTCCTGATTTTCAAATTTGTTTTATTAATGGTGGACAAGTCATTAAAGAATTTGAGTTTCCCCCTGAAATTGAAGTAATAAATATTCCTGCAATCAAAACGGATAGTGAGTTTACTGAACTTACTCCCGTAGATGATAGTTTAACTATGTCAGAATTAGAAACTATTAGAACTAAAATACTGTTGGATACGTGCGATCGCTTTCAACCAGATATTTTAATTATTGAGTTATTTCCTTTTGGTAGAAGACGTTTTTCTTTTGAATTGATTCCGTTAATAGAAAAAGCAAAAGCAATGGGAACAAAAATTGTTTCTAGTGTTAGAGATATTGTAGTTACTAAACAAGATCAACAACGTCACGAAGAAAAGGTTTGTCGTTTGATTAATAAATATTTTGATATGTTATTGATTCACGGCGATCCTAACTTTGTTAAACTTAACCTCAGCTTTTCCCGTGTTAATGATCTAACTTGTCCTGTACACTACACAGGTTATGTAGTTCAGCCAATACCTCAATCTCAACCGATAGCTAATAAACCTTTGATTTTGGTTAGTGTTGGTGGGGGAAGATTCGGACATGATTTATTAGAATGTATCGCTCATACTGCACCTATTTTAAAAGCAAAAATTCCCTATCATCTGCAAGTTTTTACAGGTGCTTTTAGTCCTGATGAAGTATTAGTAAAACTGCAACAAATAACTAAAAATTTAGATAACATCACTATTGAACGCTACACCCCAAATTTCCTTAATTATATGCAACAGGCAGACTTATCTATTGGAATGTCTGGCTACAACACCACTATGAATATTTTAAGTACGGGTGTGAAAGCAATGATGATGGCATTTCAGGGTAATAACGATAAAGAACAAGAAACTCGTCTGAAAAAATTAGATAGTTTGGGCCGTGTCAAAATGATTTATCCTGAAGACTTACAGCCTGAAAAATTTGCCGAACAAATTATTAGCTATCTTCAACAAGATCAAACTGAATTGAGTTTAAATTTAGATGGAGTTAACAATACTGCAAAGTATATAAAACAATTAATTAAGCAAAAGCAACTGGTTTAGATACTTAATAATTATAAATCTATCACTCATAATTAAAAATACTCTGGCTACTTTTGATTTTCAATTGGAAGCTTATGGCGATCGCAAACTAAACATATTGACTGAAAAGTAATAAACATTAATCCACAGTCTGCACAAATTTGCTTGAGAATATTCCATAGGGTAGGATTACAACTACCATTTAATACTTCACAATAATAGTCAATGAAAAGCTTTTTGTTCCAAAGATAATTTCATATTTTTTATTACGAATTAATATTATAGCAATTCTCATAGCTATGAGGTACAATTGAAACAAAAAGGACAAATCACAAAAATTGGAAATGAAGCCATACCCAATTGAATTTCGGCGAAAAATTATTTCTGTTTATGAACAAGAAAATATATCCATCAGAAAACTAGCTCAACGTTTTCAAGTTGCTAAAAGTTTTATTCAAAAACTACTAAAACAATATCAACAAACAGGAGACCTCAATCCCCAACCTCAAGGGGGTAGTCCACCATCTCTTGTTCAGGAAGAGCAATTAATAACTTTAATAGAAATAATTGAAAGTAATAATGACGCGACTCTTGAAGAATTATGTGATTTATTTCAGGAGGCGAGGGGCATTAAAGTTTCTCGTGCGACGATGGGAAGAATAACTCTTCAATTAAATTACAGTGTAAAAAAAAACTCTGGGAGCAGCAGAGAAAGGAAGCGAACGAGTTCAGAAAAAACGAGTTGAGTTTTGGGAACAGATACGAGAGATTCGAGAACAACACTTGATTTTTATAGATGAATCTGGGGTGAATCTGGCAATGCTGAGACTATATGCAAGAGCCTTAAAAGGTCAAAGAGCCAGAGGATTGAAACCACAAAAGAGAGGCAAAAATATTTCATTATTAACTGCTTTATCCTTAGAAAAAGTAGTAGCATCGAGTCCTATTTATGGAGCAGTTGACGCAATTACATTTGAAGCATTTATTGCCAATGAATTAGTTCCTAAACTTTGGAAAAATGCAACTGTTGTGATGGACAATGCTCAAATTCATCTGGGAGAAATGGTTAGAGAATTAATCGAAAAAGCAGGGGCTAAACTAATTTATTTATCTCCTTACTCTCCAGAATTTTCACCAATTGAAAATTTTTGGTCGAAAGTTAAAGCAATTTTGAGAAAGGTCAAAGCCAGAACTTACAAAGACCTAATTAATGCCATAACTGATGCTATGTTAGCAGTAACAAAAAATGATATTCGATCTTGGTTTACGACGCGAAGCTAGTCCTTTAGGACTCACTGCTGCTACTGTACCTCATGACTATAAGAATTGCTATATTTGTTAAAACGGCATCAATATATTTAATCTCAAAAATGACATAAATTTATTTAATAGCATTGCTAGCATTGATTACAATGTAGGCAGAAAGTTAAACTAAAATACTATGGCAAATATAACTATCCGCAATTTAGAAGAACCAATAAAAGAATTATTACGTATTCGGGCTGCACATCACGGTAATTCGATGGAGGAAGAAGTAAGGCAAATTTTACGCCATACTTTATTGCAAGATACTCAACTATCAGAAAATCTTGCTGAATCAATTCAAAAACGTTTTGCCCGACTGAGTGGAGTTGACGATCTTCCTGCTGCTTCTCGTGAAGAGATGCGCGAACCCCCTCAATTTGGGTAATGATTATTCTCGATACTAATGTTCTATCGGAACTCATGAAGTTGCAACCCGATAGCTCGGTAGTGCTTTGGTTTGGTAAATATCAAGCAACCAGCTTATTTATTACTACTTTGACTCAAGCTGAAATCCTCTATGGCTTGGAAATTTTACCAGCAGGAAAACGACGTACTGCCTTGAAAAAAGCAGCTAAATTGATGTTTGAATTGGATTTTATAGCAACCGAATTATAGGTTAGGACAGGACATTTAACGTAGGGGCGTTTCGCGAAACGCCCTTACAGGATTTATATGTCTTAACCTGCCAAAAAAAGAAAAATCCGTCGTCCTATTTCTCAAATTGATGCTCAAATTGCTGCAATCATACTAAATCCTGTTTAGATACGCTATTTAAAAGTTGAGGTTAGGCACTAGGCACGCTTGCACTAGGCACTAGAATTGTAGCCTAATTCAAACTCTCGACGGGAAAGTATGTTTTCAAAAACGGATTTAGTATCGCTCGTTGCCATAACGCTACTTTAGCAACGCGAAACGTAGATGATTTCACTGAATGCGGTATCGACATAGTTAATCCTTGGCAATAAAGAATAGTAAGCCACATTAGATAAGCAATACCAATCAGGCGATCGCGATTAATGAAAATTCTCTCATAAAAGTTTCACGAATGATTCATTGAGAATTGGGAAAGTAGTTACAACAGCAAATAACTCTACTAACATTTAACTAACCAGTCATGAACAGCAACCCAACTATCTGTATCACAGCCCAAGAATTTCCTCCCGATGTAGGTGGAGTGGGTGTATCTGCTAAACGGATTGCTATATTACTAACTGAATTAGGTTATCAAGTTCATGTCGCTGTTTTTCGTTCCGTATTTCGTAAAGAAAGAAAATTAGCTGAAGCAGGAGAGTTTTATCGCTCTCGTTGTGAAACTAGTATCCAAGATGGTATTACCGTACATCGTTTATATGCTGCGGTTCGTTCTACTGTTGCTCGTGATCAAGACTATTTAATGGATATTTACGGACAGTTAACTGTCCTCCATAAACAATATCAATTTGATGTAGTTCATGCCTTTTTTATTAACGAAACTGGATTTTTAACTACCATGTTAGCCAAAGAAAATGGACTACCAGTAATTAATAGTGTGCGTGGTGCAGATTTACACAAGCATATCTTTGATTCTCAGCAGCAAAAACAAATTGCTTGGACTTTGGCTAATTCTGATTGGACTACCTTTGTTAGTCAAGATTTGATGCACCGTGCCAGATTATTTGAACCAACAATTGTAAATAAATCCACAGCATTTTTAAACTCTATCGCCCCTGTCGATTTTGATAACTTACCCACCCCAGCTTTAGTAGATAAATTACAGGGAATAGTAATTGGATCTGTGGGCAATTTTAGAGACAAGAAAGGTATTGAATATCTTTTAGATGCTTGCCAAACAATAGAAACAGAATTTACTCTATTATTTGTTGGTGAATTTGTTGCTAAAGAAAGAGAATATTGGGAGCAAGAATTAGCTAATAGTGGCTTAGAAGACAAAATAATAATTACAGGCAAAGTTAGCCGTGAAGAAGCTTTGGCTTATTTACCCTACATGGATATCTTTGCCATTCCTTCTCTCAATGATGGTTGTCCTAATGCCTTGCTAGAAGCCATGTTAGCCGAAAAAGCAGTAGTCGGTACAAATGTCGATGCGATCGCTGAAATTATTGAAGATGGTGTCAACGGGTTATTAGTAAATCCCTATAGTAGTCAAGAATTAGCAATTGCGATCGCTAAATTAATCAATCGTCCTTTACTCAGACAGAGTTTTGGTAAATTAGCCAAACAGAAAATACTCCAAAATTTAAACCCTGCTATAGAACAAGCTAACTGGCAAGAAATTTACGATCACGTTTTGGCAGTAGATACTCAACCGAAGATGCAGGTTTTGGCAGGGTAGTAGTAGGGGCGCAAGGCTTGCGCCCAGTATAAGTGCAAGTGCCTCTACTTTTCCCTTTTCCCTGTCTCAACCAGAAAATTAGTTTTGTACAACCATTTAGGTAGTAAAAAGTAAACAATTAATTATTAACAATGAACAAAACAAAAGTAACTTTAGTCGTTGTACCTAGAGAACGTTTTAGTTATACTCGTGAATCTCTAGAAAGTATTTATCAACATACTTCTTATCCTTTTGATTTAGTTTATGTTGATGGCAATTCCCCAGAACATATTCAAGACTATTTAGCTAATCAATCATTAGCCAAAGATTTCAAGCTAATTAGAACTGAACACTATCTTGCCCCCAACCAAGCGAGAAATATTGGCTTACAAAACGTTAAAACTAAATATGTAGTTTTCGTTGACAATGACATTCATGTTGCCCCTGGTTGGTTAGAAAAGTTAGTGAACTGTGCCGAAGAAACAGAAGCAACTGTAGTCTGTCCTCTAGTTTGTATTGGTAAAAACCTTCATTCCAAAATCCACCTGGCTGGAGGAGAAGCACACATTGTCCTAGAGGTTAAAAATGACAAAATGAAACGCAAGGTTCACGAAAAGCACTATTTTGTCAATCGTCCTGTAGCAGAAGTCCAAGACAAATTGAAACGGCGAGAATGTGAATTTGCTGAGTTTCACTGTATGTTAGTCCGCAGGGATATCTTTGACACCATTGGTTTATTAGATGAAAAGCTACTCAGCACTAGAGAACACATTGATTTCTCGATGTCTGTTACCAATGCTGGTGGCAAAATCTATTGTGAACCTGATTCTGTAACTACCTATGTTCCCGATACTGGATTTGAATGGTCAGATTTAACTTACTTCATGTTGCGTTGGAGTGATGCTTGGGAATTAGCTAGTCTCGAACACTTTATGCAAAAATGGGATTTAACCAAAAAAGATAAATACTTCAAAAAACGCTATCAACGTCTAGGACAACGCCGTCATCAAGCTTTCTTACGACCTTTAGTTAAACAACTTTCTTTTGGTGGTTATGCGACTTGGCTGGAGAAGATGTTAGTGGCGATCGAAAGAAAAATCAATCGATACATCAGTAAT
Organism: uncultured Pleurocapsa sp.; assembly: GCA_964393695.1. Classification (GTDB taxonomy): domain Bacteria; phylum Cyanobacteriota; class Cyanobacteriia; order Cyanobacteriales; family Xenococcaceae; genus Waterburya. The sequence continues at coordinate 6,810 of CAYMWC010000131.1, read as the reverse complement.
CAGTCATCAGTTATTGTTGAAAACTTTGTTGACTCAACTAAATACCAATCTTCTCATCAATTAAGTAATAATACTTAGTCAATTTTTTGTAGGTTGGGTTAGCGACAGCTTAACCCAACGAAATCTTATGCTGTGTTGGGTTTCATTCTTCAAACGCCACTTGCTACAACCGAGGACACCTCGGCAACGCAGTGGCTCCCCAAGCTACATTTTAAAGGTAATAATACTTAGTCAATAAGACTGTTTAAAGTTTTGTTGAGTTAAAGAGATTTTTAGAATCAAGAAAAACAGCAAGTTATTAACTGACTTGGATTTCAAAGCATTAAGAATAGTAAAGCTTTTTAATTTAGTTATGAAGAACGAATTTATCAGGTTATGTGTAGCTTAGTTATTCAACAATTCTATCATAGTCTGAAACGCTAATAAAATGGTTAGCTATTCTCAATAAGATTTTAATATTTTCTTTAGCTTGACAAAACTTAATTAGACATAGATAAACGTATATATTAAACACAAATAATAATGAAGAAAAAGCGACCAAAGAATATAAAACAAGGAATATCGGGACTTAATCGCATAGTTAAGCATTTTATTCCCCAAATTCGCCAACAGGGAGGCTTACTTACTATTTCCTTCCTGGCATTATTAGCCGAAACGGGTTTGCATATGCTTGAACCTTGGCCGCTCAAGTTTATTTTTGATGAGATTATTTTTAAAGGGTTTAAAGTTGAAAGTCTAAAAGTTCCTTTATTAGATAACTTCAATGTCATTACCTTATTAACCCTGTTAGCAGTTGCCTTAGTAATTATTGCTTTGCTACGTGGCACAATGGCTTATGTCAGCACAGCAGGAATGGCGGTAGCTGCAACTAAGATATTGAGTGAGATTCGGGCTAATTTATATTCTCACATTCAAAGCTTGTCTCTTTCTTTTCATAACAAAGCCAAAACGGGGGATTTAATTACTCGCGTTACTTACGATATTGAAAGACTGCGAGAAGTAGTAGTAGTGGCAGCTTTGCCTTTAGTCACCAACACCTTAACCATGGTGGGAATGTTAGGGGTGATGATGTGGTTGAATATACAGTTAGCTTTAATTGCTGTGGCTATTTTTCCCATATTTTTAATTACCACTGCCACCATGAGTAAACGTATTCATAAGGTGGCAAAGAAACAACGCCAACGGGAAGGAGTCATGGCAGCTAATGCAGCCGAAGCCATTGGTGCGATCAAAGTAGTGCAGGCTTTATCTCTTCAATCTCGCTTAGAAAAAACCTTTGCTAAACAAAATCAAAAAAGCCTCAATGAAAGCGCGCAAACCCAGAAACTACGGGCAGGACAAGAGCGTACTGTAGAAGTGCTAGTAGCGATCGCTACTTCCATTGTCCTTTGGCGGGGAGTACAGTTAGTAATGGTTGGCACTATTACCCCAGGGGATTTGTTGGTGTTTATCACCTATCTAAAAGTGGCGTTTAAACCCATGCGTCAGTTAGCAAAATATACAGGACAAATTGCCAAAGCGATCGCCTCTGGAGAAAGAATCATTGATCTATTAGAAATAGTACCTGAAGTTAGAGATTCGAGATGGGCTTATCCCGCTCATTCTTTTCGGGGTATGGTTGAGTTTCGTTGTGTCAGTTTTGCCTATGAAAATCAAGCCAATACTCTCAATAATCTGTCTTTAACTGTCTTACCAGGGCAAAAAGTAGCTTTAGTGGGGGCTTCTGGTGGCGGTAAATCCACTTTAGTTAGTTTACTACTACGTCTTTATGATCCTCAACAAGGTCGAGTATTAATCGATGGACATGATATTAAAGAATACACTCTCGATTCACTCAGAAAACAAATCAGTATCGTCTTACAGGAAAGTATTTTATTTGCTGCCAGTATTAAAGATAATATTGCCTATGGCTGCGTCGAAGCGACTGATAAAGAAATTGAAATGGCTGCCCGTTTAGCTAACGCCCATGATTTTATCATGGCACTTCCAGAAGGATATGATACTGTTGTCGGCGAAAGAGGCGCAACCCTTTCAGGAGGACAAAGACAACGAATTGCGATCGCTCGTGCTGCTATTCGTAATGCACCGATAGTTATTTTAGACGAACCCACCGTCGGACTCGATAATCGTAGCGAACGGATTGTTACCGATGCTTTAGATCGTTTGACGCAAACCTCAACGACATTTTTAATTACTCACGATTTAAGAACAGCCAGAAATGCCGAGCAAATTTTTTATCTGGAAGAGGGACAAGTTTTAGAGAGGGGAACACACGAGCAATTATTGAAGTTAGGTAAGCATTATGCTACTCTTTATCGCTTACAGCAAACCGTTCAGGTTCATTAATTCCTTCAATTTTATTGCTATGAATCATCTCTTATCTCTTTCTACTTCCTCCACCAAAGTAATACTCGTTCGTCATGCTCGCACTACCTATAATGAACAGGGTAGATATCAAGGTAGTAGTGATGAATCGGTATTGACAAAAAAAGGACATCAAGATGCTTATGCTACAGGATTAGCTTTACAACAGTATAACTTCGATGCAATCTATACCAGTCCTTTAACCAGAGTCCAACAAACTACTCAAGCAATTCTTGCTGCTTTAAAACCAACAAATAATATACCTCCTATATTTATTGATCATCAGTTAACTGAAATTCAAATGTCAGATTGGCAAGGATTATTGTATCAAGAGGTCAAAGAAAAATTTGCTGACGGTTATAGTTATTGGCAGAATACTCCCCATCTTTTTGCTTTTAATAATACTTTTTTTCCTGTTATAGAACTATTTAAACAAGCACAACAATTTTGGCAATCAGTTTTAACTAAACATCATGGTCAAACTATTTTAATTGTGGCGCACGGTGGCACTAATCGAGCTTTAATCAGTACGGCAGTTGGTTTAAATCCAGAATATTATCATAGCTTACAGCAATCTAATTGTGGGATCAGTTGTTTGGAATTTTCCTCAGAACATAACATTGGTGAGCTTAAATACTTAAACGTTACCAATCATTTAGGGGAAACCTTACCAAAACTAAAAGCAGGAAAAACTGGCTGGCGATGGTTATTATTATCCAATGCGATCGCCGAAAATTTATCACACTCTTCTTATATAACTAAACTGATTGATTGTAACTCAATTGATTTAATGTTAACTGATAATTCACAAACATCAGAAATATTAGCTACTAATCTTTTAGCTAATAATAAACTTGTACATTTATCTATGGGACAAAATCATTTTCTTGATAGTTGGCAACAAACAATTTTTAATCGACAAAAATCTCAAACTAATTTAGAAAAAACAAGTTTAGTTACTGGTCTGATTATTACTTCAGAAAAATTACTAACTCAAATTTTACACAAAACTTTAATTACAATTAATCCTATAGATGCAGCCAATCATCTTACCGTTATCCACTATCCTCAAACTAATAGCCATTCAATCTTACAAGGAATATTACCACTAAATTACCAGTTAGTTAGTCAGTTAAATTTAAATAGTATTAATTCCTAAAAAATTAATGAAAGGAAACATAGATAAACTAATTAAAATAGGAATTATTATTATATCGTCATTAATATTCTCTCCCATAGTTTTAGCTAATAATATCGAGTCGATTCCTGCTGTATCTAAACTAAAAAAAATCCAAACTACAGACTGGGAATATCAAGCTTTACAATCTCTCGCCCAAAGTTATAGCTGTACTGAAAAATGGCAAAATAATCAAAGTAATCTCCCTATAAGTCGTTACGAATTCGCAGTCGGATTAAATAATTGTCTACAACAAATTGATACTATTACATCTCAACAAGACTTGACTATTTTACAAAGATTACAACAAGATTTTCATCGAGAATTAGCTCAATTAACCAATAAAGTAGCTCAAGTCGAAGCTAATATTACTCAACTTGAATCCGAACAATTTTCCACTACAACTAAATTTAACGGTGAAGTTCTATTCTTTTTAAGTGATAGCTTTAGAGAGGAAGATAATAGTCAGACTGCCTTTGGCTACCGCACCAGATTAAATTTTGATACCAGCTTTTATGGTCAAGATCTCCTGAGAGTTCGTTTAGAAAGTAGCAATCTTAGTTCTTTGGATGATGTGACAGATACTTCACTAAGTCGTTTAAGTGTTGATAGTGACACCAATAATCAAAGCGAACTATCAGAACTTTCTTATACCTTTCCTGCGAGCGATCGCACGGAAGTTCTTTTCGGCACAGCAGGAGTTAGTCTTACCGATGTGGGAGAAGTTTTAAATCCTTTTTCCAGTAGTAGTAGTGGTGCAGTTTCTCGGTTTGGTCGCAGAGATCCTGCTACTTTACGCGCTCCTGGAGGTACAGGAATTGGCATTAAACATGAATTTAGCGAACAAATATTAGGATTTACGGGTTATTTCATTAATGATGAGGATGTAGCTAATCCCGAAACTGGTAGAGGCTTATTTGACAGTTCTGCAAGTGCGATCGCTCAATTGATCATCAAACCCGAAGACGAATTAGCTTTGGCTGCTACCTATACCCGTACCTATGAACGTAATGATGATGTTAACCTAATGGGTTCTACGGGAGTTGAGGAAGCTAATGAACCTTTTGAACAAAATGCTACTACCTCAGATAATTTTGGTTTACAAGCCAACTGGGAAGTCACTTCTGGTTTAGAAATTGGCGGTTGGGTTGGCTATACTCAAGCGCAACAACAGCAAAATGGTGATGCTAGCGCAACCATTCTTAACGGTGCGTTGACTTTTGCTTTCCCTGATTTAGGGGCAGAAAATAACGTGGGAGGGATTATCATTGGTGTACCACCTGTAATTAGCGATCATGATGATGATGATTTGGTTACAGAAGAAACTCCTTTACACATTGAAGCTTTGTACCGTATTGAAGTCAATGACTATATCGAAATTACTCCTGGAGGATTTGTCGTTATTAACCCTGATACTGAAAATGGTAATACTTTGTGGGTAGGAACAGTGAGAACGGAATTTAGCTTTTAATCTAAAATCGAAGATCTTAAGTTTATTTTAAATTAATGAAATTATTAATTATTTTGCCTTCAACTCAAAGAGGAGGTGCAGAAGAATATACTTTAAAAATTGCTCAAGCAGCTTTACAAGCAGGATGGCAAATAGATACGGCATTCCCCCAAACTCCTGATACGGCTTCTTTGATCGCTGATTTTAGACAACAAAACATAGATTATCACCCCTTGAACACAGCTGATCAGGGCAAAGGGAAGCTGGCTAGTATCAAAGTAAGTTTATTGCGGTTATTGAGAACTCAAAAATTACTATCGCAACTGCAACCTGATGTCGTATTGCTTAATCTGCCTGCTCATCATCTTGGTTTTATTAGTCTTGGGGTTTGTGGACTATTGCAAATTCCCACAGCAGTTGTTTTTCATCTTATTCCTTTTTCTTCGTCATTTAGTAAGAGTAAATTACGAGCTTATCATTGGGCAAAAGCTAGAAATCAACAATGGGTCACGATTTCTCAATACAATTGTCAACGTCTGGCTGAAGAGTTTTCCCTTCCATCTCAAGAATTTCGTTGTATTTATAATGGTATAAAACAAGAAACTTCTATTTCATTCAATGCCAAGACTAAACAGCAATTACGTTCACAAATTCGACAAGAATTGGGTTTAGAAGCCAACAGCCAAATACTATTAACCGTAGCCCGTCTTCACCCTCAAAAAGGTCATGATTATTTAATTCCGATTATGCCTGCAATTATTGCTCGCTTTCCTGATGTGCAGTTTGTTTGGGTAGGAGATGGAGAATATCAAGCCAATTTAAATCATCAGCTACAAGAATACCAAGTCAAAGAACGAGTATTTTTTTTAGGCTATCGTCAAGATATTCCCAATCTCTTAGCTGCTGCGGATTTATTTTTGTTTCCCAGTTATCAAGAAGGTTTACCTTTTGCTGTTTTAGAAGCAATGATTTATGGTTTGCCGATAGTTGCTTCTGATACTGGTGGTATTCCCGAAATGATAGTTAATGAAGAACATGGCTTACTTTTTCGTACTGGCGATCGCCAAGATCTACTCCAAAAACTAGACTGGGCTTTGACTCATCTTGCTGCAATGGCACAAATGGCACAAATGGCACAAGTACAAGTACAAAAATTTTCAGAAGCGACAATGCTGCAAAATACCTTAGAAGTATTGCAAAATTTAAGGTTGAGTAATTAATTAAATCGTAGAGGTCAGCCTTAAATTAACTTCAACTTATTAACTGGAGATATTAACTTCAATTCTGGCTATTTTCTTAACTACAAGACCAATTCTAGTGGTAGGATTGGAGTATAAACATGGCGCAAATACGCAACTTTATCCTGACAGTTTTTGAAATTACCAATAGGAACATCGAAACAAGCTCGAATTTTGTTGTTGCCAATTCGATAAATCAAGGCTAGTCCAGGATTGCCTAACAAGATATGACCATATCCTTCAAAGGGCAACTCTACCCCTGAGAGGATTACACCCGCCATATAGGAAACTAGATTGCGATCGCTTTTGACCCCAAGGGTTTTTTTGACAATTGAGTTGCGACCATCCGCACCAATAATCTGTTCGGCGGATACCGTCTGGACTCCTTGTTTTCTCTGCAAATATAATTTTTGTCCCTCAACGCGGGTGACTAAAGCATTGGAGATAAAATTAAATTGATGCTGAACGTTTTTAATAAATAAAAGGTATCATCCGAAATGGAGCTTGCTCACAACCTGAGACGATCTTATACTAAATCCGTTTTTGAAAACATACTTTCCCGTCGAGAGTTTGAATTAGGC
>CAYMWC010000130.1:0-16175 GCA_964393695.1 uncultured Pleurocapsa sp. | reverse complement strand
TTTGCTTATGTCGGTGAAACCGCCCACCGCAACTGTCTCACCTTGCGCCCCTACTGCCGATAATTTAGCCTACGTCATATATACATCAGGTTCGACAGGAAAACCCAAAGGAGTTGCGATCGCTCATCGGGCTTTGGTTAATTTTGCCCAAGCAGCAGTAGAGGAATATGAAATTACCTCAAGCGATCGCATTTTACAATTTGCTTCCATTAGTTTTGATGCGTCAGTGGAAGAAATCTATCCTTGTTTAATTGCTGGGGGTACATTAATTTTACGCAGTCAAGCAATGGGATATTCTCCCTCTTTGTTACTAGAAAAGTGTCATGACTATGGCATCACTATCTTAGATTTGCCTACCGCTTTTTGGCATTTACTTACGTCGGAATTAGCGAACAACCTTGAATTAAAATTACCCGCATCAATTCGCTTAGTAATTATTGGTGGCGAAGCAGTTAATCCCTATAAAGTAACAACCTGGAATCAATTAGTAGGAAATTCTTGTCAACTGATTAATACTTATGGCCCAACAGAAACCACCGTTGTGGCTACCACCTATGCAATTCCCCAGCAAATCGATAGCTTATCTACAATTCCCATTGGTAAACCATTGCCCAATCTAGAGACTTATATTTTAGATAAAAACTTACAATCAGTCGCGATCGGTGTACCAGGAGAATTACATATTGGTGGCGCGGGTTTAGCAAGAGGCTATCTCAATAATCCCGAATTAACTAAAGAGAAGTTTATCAAAAATCCCTTTTTAAAAGTCAAAAGTAATAATCTTACCCCCTCTACCTCCTCTACCCCCCTACTCTATAAGACAGGCGACAAAGCCCGCTATCTCCCTGATGGAAAGATCGAATTTTTAGGACGCATTGATAATCAGGTCAAAATTAGAGGTTTTCGGGTTGAATTAGCAGAAATCGAAGCAATACTTGATCAACATCCTGCCGTCAAACAAGCAGCAGTAGCCTTAAAGCAAAATGCTAATAATGAAAGTAAATTAATTGCCTATTTAGTATTAAAAGAAAATACTACTGAACCAATAGTTGTATTGAAAAATTTCTTACAACAACAACTACCTGAATATGGTATCCCCTCAGCATTTATCTTTTTAGATCAGTTACCCATTACTATCAATGGTAAATGCGATCGCGATAGTTTACCGACACCAGATTTAGTCGATTCTAAAATTAAACCAGATATTGTTGCGCCTCGTACTGCTATAGAAAAGCAAATGGCGAAAATTTGGCAAGAGGTTTTGGGTGTATCTCAGGTGGGAATTTACGACAATTTCTTCGATTTGGGTGGACATTCTTTATTAATAGTGCGTCTATTTGCCTGTATCCGTAATGTATTTAAAATTGATTTACCTTTCCAATTTTTGTTTGATGCACCTGTTTTGGTTGATTTTGTTGAGAAACTAGAAAAAGAAAAGACGGGGAGATTTACCCTCGAATGGGGGCTAGGAGACAGGGAGACTAGGATACTGAGTTTAGATTTAAATAAGGAAGCTGTTTTAGATTGCACTATTGCTCTTAAAAATCGTCAATTTGAATATCCAGATAAAATTAATAGCATTTTCTTAACAGGTGCGACGGGATTTTTAGGAGCATTTTTACTAGCCGAACTTTTGCAGCAAACTGAAGCAGATATTTATTGTTTAGTAAGGGCTGATAGTGAGGAAGTAGGTAAGCAAAAAATCGAGCAATCTTTAGTTAATTATCTTCTCTGGCAGGATAGTTTTATTTCTAGAATTATTCCTGTGATTGGTGATTTATCTCAGCCGTTTTTAGGGCTTTCAGCTTCCAAATTCCAAGCTTTGGCAGAATCAATCGATCTTATTTATCATAATGGTGCTTGGGTACATCATGCTATGCCCTATTCCACACTCAAAGCAGCCAATGTCTTAGGTACTAAGGAAATTTTACGCTTAGCTAGTACGGAGAAAATCAAACCCGTTCATTACATTTCTACTATTAGCGTCTTTTCTGGGGTTAACAATTCAAACAGTCAGATAATTTCAGAAACAGCTAAAATCGATGATTTTGCTGCACCCGAAGGCGGTTACGTCCAAAGTAAATGGGTTGCCGATAAATTAGTCACTCTGGGGCGCGATCGCGGTTTACCCGTCACTATTTATCGCCCTGGAGGGATATCGGGAGATAGTACAACGGGAGTCTTTAACCCTAATGATTTCTTGTACAGATTACTAATTGGTTGTATTGAATTGGGTGCGATTCCTCAAGGGGATTTTTTAGATAGTTTAATACCCGTAGATTATGTCAGTAGGGCAATTGTTAATATCTCTCTGCAACCAGAATCTTTAGGTAAAGCTTTTCATTTAGTTAATTCTCAGCGTCTCGATTTTAATATCCTCACTAATCTCATTCGCGATTTTGGTTATCAATTAAAAGAGCTTTCCGAACAACAATGGCAAGCTAAATTAACAGATATTGGAGAAAATCAACCAGAACACCCTTTATATCCTTTGATTTCTCTTTTAGGTTCTTCAGGAGATGCTCAAAATGCTGTTTCCTTAGAATTTGATTCTCAAAATACCCTGAAAGCGTTAGCCAAAACCGATCTTTCTTTACCTCCAATGGATGAAAAGTTACTTCATACTTATTTGTCTTATCTCCACAACAACGGCTTTTTAACACATCCTCGACAACCTGCGATCTAAGTAAGGGCGAACAGCCATTCGCCCCTACCACTATTAAATAACTATTCAACACAATAAAAAAATCATGCTAACTAACAGTAATACTTCCACAACTCAAACCCGATCACCTGAAGAGATTTATTTAGAGCAATTTATTACTGAATATTGCGATCGCACTAAGACTTCCAAGCAATTAGCCCAGGCTTTTCGCCCAACTTTAGCTGATCCTAGGGTGGCAGCAGGATTTAGTTTACCTCTTAAAGAGATGTGTTATCCCATTGTTGCTAAAAAGTCTTTGGGTTCAAAAATTTGGGATGTGGATGGTAATGAATATATCGATCTAATTATGGGGTTTGGCATTAATTTATTAGGACATAATCCCCCGTTTATCAAACAAGCCATTATCGAACAATTAGATCGAGGAATTGAAATTGGGGTACAAACTCAACTAGCAGGAGAAGTGGCACAGTTGATTAGTGAATTGACTGGTATGGAAAGAGTCACCCTGAGTAATACTGGTACAGAAGCAGTGATGACGGCAATTCGTATTGCTAGGGCTGCTACGGGGCGGAATAAAATAGCGATTTTTTCTGGTTCTTATCACGGACATTCCGATGCTACTTTAGTGGATATTAGGGAAATTGAAGGTAGTTTACAAACAGTTGCTAAAGCGGATGGCATTCCCAAGGTTGTGGTAAAAGATACTCTAGTTTTAGACTATGGTAATTATGATTCCTTAGAAGTAATTAAAAACCATCAGACAGAATTAGCTGCGGTTTTAGTCGAACCAGTACAAAGTTGTCGTCCAGATTTGCAACCTAAAGAATTTCTGCAACAATTGCGTCAATTAACCGCAGAATTAGGAATTGTGCTAATTTTTGACGAAATGATTACGGGTTTTCGTGTTCATCAGGGAGGGGCGCAAGCTTGGTTTGAGGTACAAGCAGATATTGCTACCTATGGCAAAATTGTCGGTGGTGGTTTACCTATTGGAGTAATTGCAGGTAAAGCCGAGTATATGGATAAAATTGATGGGGGAATGTGGCATTATGGCGATGAATCTTCCCCCCAAGTCAAAACTACTTTTTTTGCTGGTACTTATTGCAAACATCCCCTTTCCTTGGCTGCTGCTAAAGCGATGTTGGAGTATCTCAAAGCCCAAGGAAATAGCTTACAAACCCAGTTGGGCGATCGCACTACTAAATTTGTCCAAGAATTAAATAATTGTTTCGCAAAATTTCAATTACCAATTAAGATGGCTAGCTTTGGTTCTTGTTTTGATGCAGTTTTAGATAGTGATTCTGTAGCATCTTTTGACGGTGATGGGGTTAATCTTGGTATCGATTTATTGTCTTATCATTTACTGCACCGAGGCGTATTAATTAGGGCTGGTAGTGGTTGTATCTCCACCGCCCATACTGATAAAGAACTTAATTATGTCATCGATGCAATTGAAGATAGTTTAAAGCATTTAAGACAGGCAAATTTACTGTAAAACATTAAACATTGAACAATGAAAATTAAATCAATTGAACGCATCCATCAACCAACAAGAGAAGAAGTTGAAGATTATATAATTCAAAATAGACCAGTAGTGATTACGGGGGTTGCCGATCGGTGGCAAGCTTATAGTAATTGGACACCAGAAAGTTTTAAGCAAATGTTTGGGGAAATAGAAGTACCTTTGAGAGCTAGTGATAATGAATTAGATGTTTTTTTTGGTGAAAATAATCGACAAAAGTTTTTAAATTTTTCTCAATATATCGATTTGATTTTAAATTGGAATTTAACCAAGAAAAGACCACCCTATTTTGGTAATATTTTTCTCAACGATCCTGAAATAAAACCAATAGTTGAGCCAATCTTACAAGACTTTAATTTTCCTAATTACTTTGCCGATAGTAAGAGAAATGATATACATTTTTGGATTGGTGCAGCAGACCAAAAATCAACTATTCACAATGATAATTATCAAAACTTAAACGCACAAATTTATGGTAAAAAAGCCTTTTTATTATTTTCTCCCGAACAACATTCATTACTTTACCCAGTTAAAATTGATAACGAACTATGGTCTAGTCCCATCGATCCGCAAAATCCCGATTTAGACAAGTATCCTTTATACGATCGCACCTCTGGTATTGAAGTTATTTTAGAACCAGGAGAAATTTTATTTATTCCTGTCTTTTGGTGGCATCAAGCCAGAGCAATTACTACAGCAATTAATCTCAATATGTGGGCATTTACTAAAAAGATAAGTGACTACTGGAATGAAGAGAATCCGATATTTAGAAATTGTGTAAATACAGTCATTAGTCATTAGTCATTGGTTATTTGTTTCTGTTTATAGTAATTTGAAAAATGTAGTATATTCATGATTGACAATTAATTAAATGATTAACACCTTGTCTGGTAAACGTATTTTAAAATTAATCATAATAATGGTGATTACTGGTTTAATTACTGTTACTTTGGGTAATAATTATGTTCAACAAAACAACTCAAAATTAGTATCATCATCACCGACGGAATATCGTCTGGTTAAAGACGCGATCGCCGAAGTTAAAGTCCCATTCAATCCTCAAAGGTTAGTAACTTTACATGGTACGGCTTTAGAAAGTGTTTTAACTTTAGGGGAAAAACCAGTCGGCACAACGTTAAATGGCGATCGCGATCGGCAACCTGATTTTTTAAAAGATAAGTTAGACAATGTTGAAGTTTTAGGCTCTTTTGGTGAACCAAATTTAGAAAAAGTTTTACTTTTAAAACCCGATCTAATTTTAGATTTGGATACAGCTAGTATTTATTCTCAACTATCACAAATTGCTCCAACTATTGTTACAGAATACGACCCTGCTAATAGTTGGCAACCCAATTTAAGGATATATGCCGAGGCGTTGGGTAAATCAGAATTAGCAGAAGAAATTATTAATAACTACTACAATCGACTGAAAAATTTTAAAACAGAAATAAATAAACAAGGTAAACCTTTAACAGTTTCGGTAATTCGTATTTATCCCCAAGGAATTACTTTTTATCAACCAGACTCTTTTTCTGGCTCAATCTTAAAAGATGCGGGTTTATCTCGCCCCCCATTACAAACACAAGGAGGAGGACAACAATTAATTAGTCAAGAATTAATTAGCGAAGCAGATGCTGATATCATTTTTTACTGGGCTTATGGTGATGATTATTCCAGTCAAAGCGATCGCATTCAAAATAGTTTAGAACAATTAAAATCAGATCCTTTATGGCAACAATTAAATGCAGTTAAACAAGGAAAAGTTTATCAAGTACCAGACTATTGGATTGGTTATGGTCCTTTAGCCGCTAATGCTGTAATTGATGATTTATATAAATATATACTCGATAAATAAATTTTGAAAATACCAACTATACCTTCTAATCTCCGTCCTTTTATTATCATTTGGATCGGTCAATTAATTTCTATTTTAGGTTCAGAAATAACTGACTTTGCTATTACTATTTGGGCTTGGGAAATTACAGGAAAAGCAACGCCGTTGTCTTTAATAATGTTGTTTTCTAAAATACCTAGCATTATTGCTGCGATTTTTGCTGGAACAATTGTAGACCGCTATAATCGCAAATTTTTAATGTTTTTTGGCGACACGGCTTCTTGTCTTTCTACTATTTTTTTACTGATACTTTTATTAACTAACAAACTAGAAATTTGGCATTTATATCTTACTGCTATTATTAACGGCTTGTTTGGCTATTTTCAAGATTTAGCTTATTCCTCTTCTCTTTCCTTACTCGTCCCAAAACAACACTATACTAGAGCAACAGTTTTAAATGATTATGTTAGTGGATTTGGAGCTAATATTCTCGCCCCAGCATTAGCAGGAGGATTGTATTATTTAATCGGGTTGTCAGGAATTATGGCGATAGATTTAGTTACCTTTGTCATCGCTATTTATTTACTATCTTTAGTCAAAATTCCCCAACCAATTGTTAAAGATCATTCATTAAAAAATAATAATTTATGGCAAAACATAACCTTTGGATTTCGCTACATCATCAAACGCAAAAGTTTACTAACGATGGTGATCTTTTTAATTATTTTCTACTTTATCGATCGCGTAATTTCTGGAATAGAATCACCAATGATTTTAGCCCGTAGTGGTAATAATACAGCTATTTTTGCCAGCGTTCATACTGCCACTGCCATTGGCGGTGCGATCGGCGGAATTTTAATCAGTATCTGGGGCGGGTTTAAACATCGTATTCATGGTGTTTTACTCGGTACGATTTTAACTTTTACCAGCGCGATCGCTTTTGGCTTGAGTAATTTACCTCCCCTGTGGTTGATTACTACCTTTTTCGCTGCTTTATTTTGGCCAATTATTGGTAGTTCCGAACAGTCTATTTGGCTAGCAAAAATACCTTCAGAAATCCAAGGAAGAGTGTTTGCAGCTCGTTTTTTGATGACGCAAATGCCTGTACTGATTGCTTTAGGGATGACAGGAATTTTAGCTGATCGCATTTTTGAACCAGCAATGATGCCTGGAGGGAGTTTAACCCCCTTATTTGGCGATTTATTTGGCACTGGGCTGGGTTCGGGAATGGCAGTTCAATATACTTTATTCGCAATGTTTGGTGTAATTTTGGGTTTTAGTGGATATGCTTTTGCTCAACTACGAAATATCGAGACGATATTACCAGATGTCAATCTAGAAGAATCAGTTTGCGAACCTTCTATACATGAGTAGTGAATAAAAATTTTATGAGTAAAGCTTTTAAGTCAGCATTATTTCTCATCAGTCTACTGATAGTTTTGTTTATTGGACAAACCAATTTACTGAGTAAGACTAATACCGAAATTCTTTGGGATAACTATGGTGTGCCTCATGTCTATGGAACCGATAATCAAGGCGCGTTTCAAGCTTTTGGTTGGGCGCAAATGCACAGCCACGGTGATTTAATCTTACGTCTTTATGGTCAAGCTAGAGGACGGGCAGCCGAATATTGGGGAAAGGATTATTTAGAGTCTGATCAATGGGTGGTCACCATGGGTATTCCCCAACGGGCAAAGACTTGGTATGAACAACAGAATGCCAATTTTCGTACTTATTTAGATGCCTTTGCTACTGGTATTAATACTTATGCCAAAGAACATCCCGATTTAATTGACGATGAAGTAAAAGTAGTCTTACCAGTTACAGGAGAAGATATTCTCGCCCACGTTCAACGAGTACTTAATTTTACCTTTGTGGTAGACCCAGAGACAGTTAACAATCTCGGTAAAGAACAGAAATACTCCAAAGGTTCTAACGGGTGGGCGATCGCCCCATCCCATTCTGCTAGTGACAATGCCATGTTACTAGCTAACCCTCATTTGCCCTGGTCAGATTTATTCCTTTGGTATGAAGCCCAAATTACCGCCCCTGGTATCGATGCTTATGGCGCGACTTTAGTAGGCATACCCGTTTTGGCGATCGCTTTTAATAATAATTTAGGCTGGACTCACACTGTTAATACTTTCGATGGTTGGGACTTGTATGACTTAACCCTCTCGGGTAAGGGATATCTCTTTGATGGGAAAGTGCGAGACTTTGAGCAGAAAACTACAGATATTAAAGTAAGACAAGACGATGGCACAATTAAATCTGAAAAACTGATCATCCAAAATTCGATTCATGGTGCGGTAATACAACAAAAAGACGGAAAAGCCTTAGCTTTAAGAGTTGTTGGTTTAGATCGCCCTGGAGTATTAGAACAATGGTGGGAGATGGCAAAAGCGAATAACTTGCAGGAGTTTGAAGCAGCACTTAAACCCTTACAACTAACGATGTTTACCGTAATGTATGCCGATCGCGAGGGACATATTATGCACCTATTTAACGGTCAAGTCCCCATTCGCGATCGAGGAGATTTTGCCTATTGGTCAGGCATTATTCCTGGTGATACCTCAGATACCTTATGGACTAAGATCCATCCTTACCAAGATTTACCCCGCATTGTCGATCCCAGAAGCGGTTGGCTACAAAACGCCAACGATCCACCCTGGACAACTACTTTTCCCCAGGCGATCGCCCCTGAAGATTATCCTGCTTATATCGCCCCCCAAGAGATGAATTTTCGACCCCAAAATTCTGCCCGTATGCTAGCAGAAGATCCTAAAATCTCTCTAGAGGAAATGATTACCTACAAACATTCAACCCGTATGGAAATGGCGGATCGTCTCCTTGATGATCTACTCCCTGCCTTGCGTCAAGAAGCTAGTCCCTTAGCTTTAAAAATAGCTGATGTGCTGTCAAAATGGGATCGGCAAACGAATGCCGATAGTCAAGGGGCAGTTTTATTCGCTGCTTGGTTAGAAGCAACTGACTTTGATACTTTGTTTAGTCAACCCTGGCAAGAAAATTCTCCTCTCAGTACCCCCGATGGTTTAGCTAATCCCCAGCAAGCAGTAACCACACTCTTAGCTATAGCTAGCAAAATAGAGCAAGATTATGGCGCGATCGATGTTCCCTGGGGAGAGGTATTTCGTCTGCACTACGGCAATATCGATCTACCCGCTAATGGCGGACCTGGATACTTAGGAATTTTTCGGACAGTTAATTTTATGCCGATAGAAGATTCTAAAAAATTTCAGGCATTTGATGGAGATTCTTTTGTCGCTGCCATTGAATTTTCCCAACCAGTCAAGGCAATGGCACTAACTACCTATGGTAATAGCACTCAGTCAAATAGTAGTTCTAGCGAGCAGTTAAAATTATTTGCTCAAAAACAATTGCGCCCCGTCTGGCTTACACGCCAAGAAGTAGAAACTCATTCAGTCAAACAGGAAAATTTGGTGTTTCTGAATCAAGGTATGAATTTCATTTCGCGCAAAGACGCAAAGACGCAAAGAAAGAAGGAAAGAAAGAATTTTTGATTATTATATTAATTGCTAACTCATACTTAAATTCAGCAATGCCGAAAATTTTTAAACCCTAAAAGTTCATGACTATCAATATTTCACAGGCAGACTACGACAATTTGTTTACAGAAATCAAAGCTAATTCATCCCAAATTAATCGTTTTGATCTTACCTATGCCTATCCATCACAACTAGGACAAGGTTATTCTCGTTTGATTCAATTACGCCCTGGGTTAGAAATAAACATCGAACAGTATCAACTCCACGATCGCGCGATCATACAACAGGGCGATCGCTTTCATCCCTTGGAAATGTGTTTTCAAATGAGCGGACAAAACTGCGATCGAGATAGTTTCCTGGATGCAGGACAAACTATATTTTGCGGTAGTGGATTAGCGGTAGCCCAAGAGTGGGAGCAATTTCACCAACAACCAATTACCAGCATAAGTATGCACATCGAACCCGAATTAGTCATGGATTTCTGGGCAGAAGATGATCGAGATCTTAATGTCAATTGGGACAAATTATTGAGAACAGAAGAACAACCCTACTTTGTGGTTTCTGGCTCGATAACTCCGAAGATGCAGATAGCATTACAACAAATCTTAAATTGTCCCTATCAAGGCGCGATCGCCAGGATGTATTTAGAAAGTAAAGTCTGGGAACTAATGGCACTACAATTAGCTCAGATAACAGAAGATAAAGAAAGACAAAGCCAACATTTTCTTAAAAAAGAAGATCGTGATCGCCTGTATCTAGCTCAAGTCATTTTAGGCGATCGCTTAGATAATCCGCCTTCTTTAAAAGACTTAGCCCAAGAAATCGGTTTAAATCAATGCACCCTCAAACGAGGTTTTCGTCATCTATTTGGCACAACCGTCTTTGGTTATCTCTATCAACAACGGATGGAATATGCTCGGCAGCTTTTATCAGAACAAGATTTGAGTGTCGGTCAAGTGGCGAAAATAGTCGGCTACTCCAGCCAAAGTCGTTTTGCTACTGCATTTAGAAAGAAATTTGGCGTAAATCCCAAAGCCTTTATGGGGCAGTTTTAAAAAGTAAAAAAGCGATCGCATAACTTTTAAGTCAACTATTGTCTTAATATTTAAAAGTGGAATTTATAGTTTTCAAAACAGGATAAAGAGCGATAGCTTCTTGTGTTATATGCCAGTAGTATTTGCTAGTAGAAGGATCGATAATTTCTTCTGATATCAAAAGAGCGATAAAATATTGAAATAAAGAAATACTTAGTGGAATTTGATTTTTCTTAGTCGATTGAACTTTTTGAACTATCTGTTTAATAATTTTCTTTATATCTTTTTCTGTAGCTATATTGATTAGTAAACGATATAGGTTATCACAGAAACGACTCATATCTTTCGGTTGAAGCTCATCAGGTAGTTTACGATTCTGAAATAACTTATTAACTTCACTTGCCATATTCTGTTTGATTTTAATTTCAGGGAAATTATTATTTTCGATAAACTCAGAAGTTTCTTCAAAAGCTAAAATTAACATATCCAATTGCTCAACTGTTGCTTTAATTTGTGCAGCTAAACGTAATCTTCGCCAATCTATTTCAGAATTTTTATAAACAAGATCGTGAGTAGAAACTGACCAAGCGTGTTCAAAAGCACTTTTTATTTGGATTTCAAATTTAATTGTGTAAATACTTAATTCATCATCCAAGCTTATAGCACTATTATTTTTTAGTTGAGTATAAATTCTAGTTGAGTCAAATCTGAATGTTTCTGGTGCTTTTTTGTTTTGTCCTTTTTTAATTTTTTGGACAATTTCAAATGTATTTTCACAAAAACTAATAACCTCTTGTTCGTGAGATAAAGTAGGTATAATAACTGTACAAGCAAATAGATCGTCTATATCTGACCACTTTGCAAATCGTCCTGTTTCAATTTTTTCAGCTAAAGATTCAATAGTTTTGATACGCGATATAAATGCATAGCCGTGGCGATCGCAAAAATTTAAAAGAGTTTCTTTTGCCTGTTTGGCAACTTCTTGAACAAAAGGAAAATATTGATTATATTTACGGTCTAGTATAGAAGGATAAATCATGCATTTAAGACTCTTCTGTATGAATATCCCCCTTAAGTAAAGATTTGATGATTTCGATTCTATTTTTTCTAGGAGTAGTATCTGTAAAAGAGTATTTGACTGCTTGATAATACTCCATTGCTTTTCTTTGATAATGATTTAGTTCATCTTTTGATTTATTTTGTAATTCTTTATCCTCTACAACTTTTAGAAAATTATCAATTTTAACTCCACTCTCTTCATTAATAATTAATTCTTCTTCACGCGCTAATTCGGCAACAGCACCAAATAAAGAATAAAAATCAGCTTGATTTTTTAGTCTTGTTTTAGGTAAATTTAGATCTTTCGATAGTTCTAAAATTTGACCGATATTTTCAACCGTATTTCTAAATTCAGATTCTATTTCCTCTTTTTCCTCCCATTCAAGATCTCGATCGCTAAATGCTCTATCAAGATAATCTGGAGTGTATGATTTAGCACCCTCTTCTAAAAAAAGTAGCAATTGTGCTACCATTTCTACATCTTTCATTTGTTTTTTCGATTTTGGATCGATTCTGGGAAAATTTTGATTTCTTTTATCTAAATAATTAAACATCCAAGTAGTCAAATCTTCTGCCGTAGTAATAAAAATTCCATTGAATTTTGCATGACGCAGTTCTTGAGGCGTTAACTTAATCACATTACGGTTAATACGGTCAAATATATTACCAATAATATTTTCATCGGATGAAGGTAAATATTCAATAGCAAATTGGTATTTCCAAAAATTTTGTTTATCTTCTGTTTCTAAATCTTGGAAATATTTACCACGTAAGCGTTGCATTGTAGATTTTTCATATACAGGAAATTCATTATTGGCAAATTGAAATAAAGTAGATAGTCTTTGTTTGCCATCAACTATACTAATTTTAGAAATTCCTTCAGGGGTAATTTCTTGATAGATAAATATTGCAGGTGCGGGATATCCATTTAATACAGTATCAATAAAGTAGTCTTTATAATCCTGATTCCAAACACTACGTCTTTGGTAAGGTGGATCGAGTTCCATAAGTTCCCTATTGTATAAATCCCAAAACCAAGAAATGGTTTGAAAGTTAATTGCTCTGCTCATTTTATTTTCTGATTAGCCTCGTTTTTTTTACTCTATCTTTATTGTGTCACTTGGGAATATAGATTGAGATTCTCGCTATGATTTTACTTTGAGATATTATTGCTCATTCCCTCTGGGGCGCAAAATATTCCATCTGGGGCGCAAAGTCTCCGTAAAAACTATTAATAAATGATGTATTCTAAAATACTTGAGAATTATTATTATTAATCAGAGAGAAAAAGAGTGAAGTTTTATTATCGGTTTCAGTGGTGGAACAATAATTTATGCTGTGTTTTAATTGCTATAGCGATAATCTGTGGACTATCCGATCTAGCAGTAGCAAAAAATAAGAATAATATTAATCAAAAAAATTTGCAAAAAAAAGAGTTGATTTCCTCAGAAGAAAAAGACTGGGAGAAAAAACGGGGTGATCGCAGTTTTGTGGAGACAACTTCTAATTTAATTGCTCAAGGGATTACCAGGGTAGAAGGTGTACAGGTTAATCAAACGGAGTCAGGATTAGAGTTAATCCTAGAAACCGCAGTAGGAGAGCAAAAATTAGTTCCGTTAATCCTACCTGAAGGGAATAACTTAATCATCGATCTTTTAGATGCAACTCTAGCATTATCAGCAGGGGATGAATTTAGAGAAAGCAATCCCGCACCAGGGATTAAGTCAATTACACTTACTCCCATAGATGACAGTAGTCTTCGTTTAACCATTACAGGGGAAAGACAAGCACCAAGCGCGGAAGTAATACCATCATCGCAAAATTTAGTTTTAAATATTACAACCAAAGCCACAGCACAACAAGCACCAAATCAAGAGATAGAGGTGATTGCCACTGGTGAAGCAGAGGAAGATACAGACAATTATGCTGTTCCCGACTCTACTACAGCCACTCGCACCGATACACCTTTAAAAGATATTCCTCAGTCTATTCAAGTTGTACCCCAGCAAGTCATTGAAGATCAACAAGCCAACCGCCTAGAAGATGCACTACGTAATGTCAGTGGAGTTAGTGCGGGGGATAGTTTTGGCGGTACGACAGAAAGATTTACCATTCGTGGTTTTGCTCAAGATACTACTTTAGTTAATGGATTTCGCCAGGGTGCTTTTGGACAAGGATTTCCCAGTGTAGAAAGATTAGAACAGATTGAAGTCTTAAAAGGGCCAGCCTCAATTTTATACGGCAATCTCGAACCTGGTGGGGTAGTTAATTTGGTGACAAAGAAACCTTTATCAGAACCCTTTGCCGAAACGAATATTGAATTAGGTAATTTTGGTCTATTTCAAACTGGTTTTGATTTTTCCGATGCGATCGATTCTGAACAGAAATTATTGTATCGTTTTAATGCTAACTTTGAAGTTAATGATGGTTTCCGTGATTTTGACCAAGATACAACCCGTTTATCTCTCGCACCGACTATTAGCTGGCAAATTAGCAAGAACACGGATTTACTGATAGATTTCAACTATATCAATGAAGCTCGACCATTTGATCGCGGTATTGTAGCTATTGGTGATGGTGTTGCCGATATTCCCTATGACCGCATTTTTCAACAACCTGATGATCAATACGAATTGGAACAGTTAAGTGCTAGCTATCAATTAGAACATCGTTTTAGCCAGAAATGGAAACTCCGCAATAGTTTTCGCTTGGTTTCTGCTGATACATCGAATTTTACTTTAGATTCTTTATTTATTGACGATTCTGGGATTTTAGAAAGGGGATTTCGGCGCAATGAGGATTTGAATGAGAACTATGCTATCCAAACCAATGTAGTTGGGGAGTTTAAAACAGGAAAAGTCGAACATCAACTGTTAGCAGGAATAGATTTCGATCGTTCTACTAGCGTGGGAAGACAGGGAAGATTGCCCGACGATCCTGTATTCTTAATTGATATCTTCACCCAAGAAGCCGATCCAGTTCCAGATATCGAACCTGCGGACTTAACTTCATTTGCTCGCGACGAAAATACTAGAGCAGATTTACTCGGTATTTATTTGCAAGACCAAATCTCTATTTCGGAACAGTTCAAGTTTTTAGTTGGAGGACGTTTGGATATTTATGACCAAGAGTCAATTGATTTTACTGAAGATCTTACTGTCGAACAGTCTCAAGAAAGATTTAGTCCCCGCGTTGGTTTAGTCTATCAACCCATCGAACCCGTTTCCCTTTATGCCAGTTACAGTACTTCCTTTAATCCTGATCCGTTTAATTCCACTACCGTTACTGGCGATGTCCTTGAACCTTCGACGGGTACTCAATACGAACTGGGTGTTAAGGGGGAGTTTCTCAATCAAAAACTTACTAGTACCTTGGCTTTCTATCAAATCGAGCGCGATAATTTTGCTACCACTGACCCCGATAATCCAGATTTTAGTATTGCTGCGGGAGAAGTTCGTAGTCGCGGAATTGAATTAGATGTGGCGGGGGAAGTTTTACCTGGTTGGAAGGTTATTGCTGCTTATGCTTATACCGATGCCGAAATTACCGAAGATAATGATTTTCCCGTGGGCAATCAATTAGAAAACGTTCCTGAAAATAGTGCCAGTTTGTGGACGAGTTATGAGATTCAGCAGGGAAGCTTACAAGGATTAGGATTAGGTGCGGGAGTCTTGTTTGTGGGAGACAGACAAGGTGACTTAGATAATAGTTTTACGTTACCTAGTTATGTCCGTACCGATGCTGCAATTTTCTATCGTCAAGATAATTGGCAAGCTAATCTTAACTTGCAAAACCTATTTGACGTGGACTATATCAGATCCAGTGAAACCTTCCGAGAAGCCCTTAGACCTGGAGAGCCGTTTACGGTAATTGGTTCTGTTTCGGTTGAGTTTTAAAAGATCAAGATAATAAAAAAAACGACATCAACAATAAATTTTCAATGATAAAACCTGTTTTGTTTGTCTGTAAATCTTGTAATACTACCTCTAAAAAAGACTCAGAACTATCTGAAGGTGCAGATCTATTAGAGCGACTAAACAAGCTTAATAAAGACAAGGTTGCAATTCAAGAAGTAGGATGTCTGTGGATGTGCGAACGAACCTGTGTAGTTGCGCTCTCAGCAGGGGATGGATTTACCTATTTATTTACCGACTTACCTGCCAAAGAAAGTCCTGAAGCTTTACTTGAGCTTGCGGAACTTTGTTTCAATAATCAAGGTAAATCTATTCCTTATAAAGAATTTCCTCAAGTGCTTAAAGCGTCAAATATCGCCCGTATTCCAGCAATTACAACTGAATTTATGTGAGTTCGACGAAATAATTAAAGCCTGGTTGAGGTTGGTTAAAACTATTGGCTGCATCTCCAGGGCGATCGCTATCATTAATAAAAGAGAAAACTCTTGAAATAACAATCTTTTTGATTCATACTAAATCCGTTTCGTATAGGTTACTTAAAAAATTAAGTCATAAGTGTTTATTAACTGTAGTTTAGACTAATGGAAAGGCTAGAACAGAAAAAACCAAGAGAATGAAGA
>CAYMWC010000129.1:0-16213 GCA_964393695.1 uncultured Pleurocapsa sp. | reverse complement strand
GTCACCCCGTCACCCCGTCAATCTCAAGCAACAAATTAAATACCTGACAGCTTATCTGTCTGAGAATTACCGCCACAGCCAGACATTAAAATAGCCAAGCTAGCAGAAATTGCCAAAGATTGTTGAATTTGTTTACCTGTAGGATTATCTTTAACACACGCATATCTTTAGACAACGCGATCGCGTTGTCTATAGCTTGTTGTTCAATTACTATGATTCCCAAAATTAAACAGATGAACAACATCAAGAAAATAATTACGTTATTCTAAAAGTTAAGATACCTAATACAACACAATTTTGATTAAAGGAGATAATTTTATGGTCTGGCGAGGTTCAGCAGATTATAAAGACCGTCTTTTTGGAGCAGCAGTTTATCTTTTTGCTGTCTATGATGCGATGATGTTAGGAGCAGCTTTGCCAGCCCAGATTCCTGCTTTAGCTCCTTTATTTAACTTGTTAAGTTTATTGTTATTGCCCATAAGTTTTGTCTATGGCATCTTTAATGCTATTCTGCCTTTAGGATTAGGTAGTTTAGTTGTCTTTTTTATCTTATATTTAGCGGTAGTTAGAAATGAAAAGATTACTTATTTTATTCGTTTCAATACTTTGCAATCAATTTTAATTGGTATTCTCATCGCTCTAGTTGCAATTATTCTGCAAACTTTAAATGGGTTAGGTTTGATTGGTAGCGCAGGCTTTTTTATCGCGATCGCTGCTTGTTTTTATTGTATAGTGCAGTGTATTTTGGGTCGTTATCCTGAAATTCCTTCAATTTCTGAGGTTGTCTATACTCAAATGCCCAGATAAACTCTATTTAGTTGTAAGCCTGTAACTGTTGAGATAACTGTTCGAGGGACTGATAATTGATAATTGCTCATTGCTACTTCGATCACTGCTTACTTTTTACCTTGCTGTAACTTGATTAGATAAACTGCCAATCCCTTCAATTTCTATACGAACCTCATCTCCTGGTTGCATAGCTCCAACTCCTTCGGGTGTGCCTGTTAAAATAATATCTCCTGGAGTTAAAGTCATCACTTGCGAGATATAGGAAACTATAACATCGGGGTTAAACACCATATCCGCAATCGAAGCAGACTGACAAGGGGTCTCACTGTTATTAAGAAAAGTCTGAATTTTTGCCTCCGCACTTAATTCTCGAACAATCCAAGGGCCTAAAGGACAAAAAGTGTCAAATCCTTTCGCCCTTGTCCACTGTGGCTCTTTTTTCTGTAAATCTCTAGCTGTCACATCGTTAGCGATTGTATATCCCCAAATACTTTTAGCTGCTTGTTCAGGGGTAACATGACTACAGCGATCGCCAATAATTAAAGCTAATTCTCCTTCGTAATCAACTCGTTGAGACTGGGGAGGATAATTGATATTTTGACCATCGGCAATGACAGTAGTAGGAGGCTTGAGAAACAATAGAGGTTGTTTTGGCAATGGAGTACCCATTTCCGCTGCGTGTTTGACATAGTTTTTGCCTACTCCGATAATTTTAGAAGGTACACAGGGAGCAAGTAATTGATATGTATCTAACTCCTGCTCAATATCTGTTAGTTGCCCTCCTAACCAAGGTGGAGCATCGTAGACGACTACACTACGATTTGCCTGTAGCAAGCCATAATAAATTTGCTCACGATGAGTTTTAATACGTACATACCGTTGTGCCATAACAATACGGGGCTTCAAAAGTGGTTATCAGGTTAAACTCAATTTTAAGTTAATCTGTTGCTAGAAAATTAAAATACTAGTAATTAACCCTCAAGTAATAGTAAGATTGTAATCCCTTGCTTCTTTGGTGGGCGTCAGTTCGAGGTTGGCCCCAACTGTTGACTGCCCAGTGATTTCACTTTGATCACCAGCTTTAGAAGCCATATCGTCCATAAGGAAAATAATTACCATGAGCAATAACTATGAAATGATGTATATTCTGCGTCCTGATTTGTCAGAAGATCAGGTAGGAGAAGCAGTTAATAAGTATAAAGACTATCTCAACGAAAACGGCGCAGCCAACTTAGAAATCCAGGTTAAAGGTAAAAGAAGACTAGCTTATCCTGTAGGTAAATACCTTGACGGTATTTATGTACAACTGAACTATCAAGCAGATGGTACTCAAGTTGCACCTCTTGAGAGAATGATGCGCTTGAGTGAGGATACAATTCGCTATCTAACCCTAAAACCCAAAAAACGCGCCATGATCGCAGCCCAAAATGCAGCAGCAACACCAGCAGTCGAATCTAACGAAGCATAACTTTAATCTCTGGTTTGTAGCACTTCTAGGCGATCGCCTACTTTAATTGTCCCCTCATTTTGGGGAATCATATTTTCACCAAACATTACCCCTTGTTCACTTAACTGTCGAAAAGTTCCAAGTGTATTAAGGGGTTCTTTTAGTTGGTTTTTTGCGCCTTGTTGTTGGTCAATGGTAGTAATAATGCAGCGACTACAGGGTTTGACTACGGTAAATCTAATGTCCCCAATTTGAATAACGCTCCAAGTATCCTCTACAAAAGGCTCAGTGGTTTCTACGACAATATTGGGACGAAAGCGATTCATGGGAATTGCCTGTTTGGCTTGTTGATGAATTTCGACAATTCTTTGATTTAATTCGATTAGAGAGGCAGACGCAGTGAGCATAATCGGATAATTATCGGCAAAAGTTAGTGATTGCTCCTGATTAATCGCATATTTGCTCTCTAAAAGTCGAAGATGTTCAGGAGATTGTCTTACCAGGCGACAAACTTTATTCGGTTCTAAATTCAACAACTGCTGAAACCATTGAGCAACCGCATCCCCCTGATCGATTGCGAACAGGCGATCGCGCCAAATGTCTACTTCAATTAAATTACCAGTAAGGGTGGGGGAAAAAGTTAAAGGCGGAAGGGTTGCGTCCTCTATCTGTAAGCTAATATTTGACTCAATTATTTCAACTTTGACTTTGGCTAATTGGGGAAATTGTCTTTGAGTTATAAATTTGCCACTCCCAGAGACAAGCATCATTTCCCGATCCCAGAGAAAACCTTTAGTTGTGACTTGTGTTTGCTGTAGCTCAATTCCCTGACAAGATTTAAGAGGATAAACATATAGTTCCGAGACAATCATAAGCGTTGATAAACTCGCAAAAATTGGGCTAATAATCTACTTAGGCGATCTTGTTTACCCCACCATTTCCGTAGAATTACTTAAAGGCAAAATTACAGGATAAATTAGGTTTCCTTATTTGATAGTTGTTACTTATCTGTTTTGTAAGGCAAAATTTCTGATTCGTCCACCAAAAATCTTAAAAGGATGCTAAGACTAAGTTTCGCTATAAAAGTAAAAGTAATGGTGCCCCTTGTAGTCAGGGTCAATCTAAAGCCTCAAATAGCTTGGTCAAATATTTTAGGCGTACCTAACTACCACCTTAACAAAAGGTATAATTATTCCGTAAGCCACAAACAATTAATACGCTTAACAACTTATTTACATCTTGTCAAACGCTTCTTTACAATCAATTGAAGAGTTGATGTGTAATAATTTTTTTTCCAGATTATCGATTAAGATAATTTCACATATAAATTTAAATTGTGTTGTAGCAGTAATTTAAGCTATTTAGGTATATTTAATGATTAATATATTGTTAGTAGATGATCAAGCTCTGTTATGTGAAGTTTTAAAAACTTGGCTTGATGTTGAATCAGATCTACAAGTGGTGGGAGTGGCTCACAATGGGCAAGAAGCAATTGAACAGGTAGAAAAGTTGCAACCTGATATTGTACTGATGGATATTGATATGCCACAAATGGATGGCTTAAATGCAACCAAAATAATTTCTCAACGTTTTCCCCAGGTAAAAGTAATCTTTTTAAGCGGTCATGATGATGATGCTTATTTGGGCAGATCTTTGAGAGCAGGGGCGAAAGGATATCTCTTAAAAAATACTACTGCTGAGGAACTCGTACTCAAAATACGCTCCGTATATAATAATATCAATTTAATGGAGTCAGACAGCGAGGAGCAATCATTACAATCAATACAAAACCAGATGCAAGAATTGATGGCAAGCTACCGCCAACAATTTGAAGCCGAAATCGCAGAATATAAAAATTCTTTTACAGATAATAATTTTATCGAGGAATTAGAACAGAGATTTGCCCAACGTTTCCAGGAAATTGAAAATAGACTTTATACTAACCAAACCAATCAAATTAACGAAATAGAGCTTAAGAATCAATCTAGCTGGGAATCAATTCGTCAAGAGTTGATCAATGTTAACAGTCAGTCTAATCAGGCGAATCGCAATTTAGCCTCGCAATTTAATCAGCAACTTGATAATCTTAAACAAGATTTGGATAATAAGTTATCTGTTGCTTTAGATGATTGGTCGCGTCAAAGAGCAGCTTTACAGGAATGGGCAGTGCAACGGGATGAAATGCGCCCTTCAATGGAAGAATATGAATCTAGACACCGTCATGAATTAATGTCTGTAGTTAACCCTATTAGGGCTTCTTTTCGAGATGTCGATAAACAACTACGAACGATACGTAATTGGTTAATTGGTAGCAGTTTACTTACTTTGGTAGCTTTAACTGTTTCTAGCTATCTCTTAGTCTCTGAAGTCAAGTCTGGTAATTCTTTCTCTCCTCCTAGCCAAGATGTGATTAGCTAGTAAAATCAAAAATCAAAAATCAAAAGTCAAAAAAAGTTAATATCCTAATTTTATTAGTTTAGTAAATAAGGGTTTAGCAGTGCCAAACCCTTACTAGTAGTAAGCGACTGTATATCTATTTGCTGTTAACTGTTTTAATTGGAGGTGCAGCTAAAGACATCGTTGAATACATATTAGATGGTGCTTTGGCTTGTTGTACTAAGCTAGGTACAGAATTACGAAGCTTAGCGGTTAGTTGACTAATGCTAGAGTCGTAAATTTGAGTTACTAGCTTGGGATATAAACCGATACCAATAATGGGAATTAGCAGACAAGCAATAATAAATACCTCTCTGGGTTCAGCATCTATTAAGTTAGTATGATCGACTAGTTCTTTATTTTCTGGCCCATAAAGCATTTCTCGCAACATAGACAGTAAATAAATCGGAGTCAAAATTACACCTACGGCAGCGAGGAATATTACCAAGACCTTGAAGGTAGAATTGTAAGCGTCGCTGGTAGCAAAACCAACAAAGACCATTAATTCGGCTACAAAACCACTCATTCCAGGTAATGCCAAAGAAGCCAAGGAACAGGTAGTCCACATGGCAAAAATTTTCTTCATTTTTTGACCAACACCACCCATTTCATCCAGCATTAATGTATGGGTACGGTCATAGGTAGCACCGACCATGAAGAAGAGACTCGCTCCAATCAGACCATGGGAAATCATTTGTAGCATCGCGCCACTCGTGCCGAGATCGGTAAAGGAGGCAATACCAATCAAGACAAAACCCATGTGAGAAATTGACGAATAGGCAATTTTCCGTTTGAGGTTGCGTTGGGCAAAGGAGGTTAAGGCAGCATAAATAATATTAACTACTCCCAAAATTACCAACACAGGGGCAAAGAAGGCATGGGCATCGGGCAACATACCTGCATTCATCCGCAATAAGGCATAACCTCCCATTTTTAAGAGAATACCTGCCAGTAACATATGGGCAGGGGCAGTTGCTTCACCATGAGCATCTGGTAGCCAGGTATGGAGAGGAAAAATTGGTAACTTGACACCGTAGGCAATCAGAAAGCCAGCATATAAAAATAATTGCAGATTAAAGGCATAATCTTTAGTGGCGATCGCCCTCATGTCAAAAGTCACGACATCACCATAAAATGCCATGCTCAAACCAGCAATGAGGATAAATAGCGAACCACCTGCGGTGTAGAGGATGAATTTAGTTGCTGCATACAGACGTTTTTTGCCACCCCAAATAGACAAGATGAGATAGACAGGTACAAGTTCTAATTCCCAAACTAGGAAAAATAACAACATATCCTGCACAGCAAAAACAGCAATCTGTCCGCCATACATTGCCAGCATCAGAAAATAAAACAGCTTGGGCTTATAGGTTACAGGCCAAGCTGCCATAATTGCCAAGGTAGTAATAAAGCCCGTCAGCAAAATTAACGGCATTGATAACCCATCAGCACCCACTGACCAATTGAGATCTAATTGGGGTATCCAGCTATAGCTTTCGACCAACTGTAAGTCGGGATTACTAAAGTCATAGTCTTGATAAAAGCCATAGACGATGAGTGCGAAATCAATTAAGCCAATGATTAGGGCATACCAACGCACTGTCTTACCTTCCTTATCAGGGATTATAGGTAGAAAAAAAGAAGCGATGATCGGAAAAATGATTGAGGTAGTTAACCAAGGAAAGTGTGTCATATGCTGAAAGAGCAAAAATCTTATTAGATATTTTTACTTATAAATTTCCTGTCTTTCTTTATATGTTCTAAGCTATTTAGTGAAACTCTCGACTTTCTTAATGAATTGTTTATAGCCTGGTTTTTTGTAAAACTGGGGATCAGGAATCAGTGACCAGTGATCAGTGATTATCTAAGCGATCGCTAGATAGTCTCCACGAATTAAGCGAATTTGCGCCAAAGTGAAAATTATGGGGATCACACGACTGTAATTAGTAGCGATCGCTCGCCAACCGACATCAGCGACAAAATAGCCCCAGATGATTGGTCCTAAGAGGCTAAATGCTCCTCTAGTTGCGCCATAACGGGCTGCGTTAACCGCCATACCTCTTTTAGCTGCTTGTATTGCTAGTTGATTACCTAAACCAACTACCGCCGTTGTCCCACCTTTAATTAGGGCTGTCTTCGCTGCTTGATAAGTAGCAAAGTGAATCGCAAACTGTTTGGCAATATGTTTGAGTAACCAAGATTTGAGAATTGCACTAATTGCGACAATACCACCGCCTTTTAAAAGGATTTTGAGGGGGCTATGTTGTAGATGTACAGGTAAAGGTTCTGGAGGATGTGCCATCGCCAAAGAAGTACCGATTTGAGCTTGCAGGTAGTTTTTTTCTTGAGATGGTAGTTTATCCCAGGCTTGACTTACTAAATGCAAGAAGATTTCTGCTTCAATATCTATAGTGATCATGCTCCCAGAATAGGGAATTTTAAGATAATGACAGACTTTTATTAAAATTTCTCGATAAGTTACTTCTTGAGTGCGTCCCCGCAAGACTGTTAGACCATCAGCTGCTAGGTAACGAAATCGCTGATCTAAAGAATCTAACCGAACATTCCAATCTTGGCTCTGAATATATAGAGGTTCGGGGGTTTGCCAATAATCAAGAGGATTAAAACGACGGCGAAATAATATTTGTGTGATTTGCTGTAATTCTTCTTCCGTGGCCAAAGCCAATCCTGTTCTTAATTCATCCAATGCCGTCCCCTCCACAACACCGTTTTTTTGTCAAACTATTGTATCCGTATTATTCTATTTTGCATCCTCAAAGGGAGTTTAAAGCGAATCATAACGTAACATTTTTTGACGTTTTAATTAAATCAATTTTATGCCCAGAGTCATACCTAAAGCGATCGCACTGAACAAAAAGCCTAATTTTAATTTTAGACTTGTTGCTTGCCAGGTGGGGATTTGTAACCAACAATAAGCGACGGTAATCACTAGACTCACAGCAATCGCTGCTGCTACACTCACTGCTTCGCCTCTTCCCCATAGCCAAGTACTAAGAATTGTTAAGCAGGTGGGAATCATAATTCCCAAGGTAATTGCTGGTATTTTTGCCTCTTTGTCTGATTGGGCCATTGCTGCTGCACCCAGCTCTGTAATAGTAATGGCGATCGCTGCCACAATGGCGATCGTGATATTGATAATTGTTGGTTCAATTTGGCTTTGGGCAAATTTAATTCCCCAGACAGCTATAGTGCTTAAACTCACCACTGCCAAGGCACCAAGGGCGATTTTCGGTTTAATTATAGTTTCCAACTGTGAGCTAGGGGTTACTGTCATGGTGCTAGATAAATCTGAAGTTAAATCAAGAGCAACTAAAGCCTCTCTAGCAGCTACAGCATTGGCAAAACGTTTACTGGCTTGAGGCTGAATCATCTTGGCTAACCAAGTAAAAAATTGTCGCTCTAATCCAGGCAAAAGAGATGATAAATCTAATTGATAAGGCGCGTCTGCCGATGTCCAACCACGTATTTCCGCAATATCTTGATTGGTTAAAAGACAGACAATAGTAACTCCCAGACTGTAAATGTCTGAAGCCAAAGTTGGCTGGATAATTTGTTCGGGAGCGATAAATCCAGGAGTACCTTTAAAGACACTGCTACCAGATACCTCTTGACTTCCCAAACTAGCAAAGCCAAAGTCAATCAAATAAACATTGAAAGCTTGATCAAGCAAAATATTATCTGGTTTTAAATCGCGGTGTAATATGGGAGGATTTTGTTGCTGTAAATAAATTAGAATTTCCAGAATATTTAAAGCAATTTGTTTGACCTCAGACAAGGTAAGTTGACCGCACTCACTAAGCTTAGAAGCTGGTATGTATTCTTGAATTAGACAAAAACCTGATTCTGTTTCGATACTATCTAAATACTTAGGAATACTATGATGATGTAATGTTTGTAATACTTTTATTTCTTGTTCATAGGCTTTATATCCTGACCAAGTTGAGCCTACTTGCGCAAAGCAAAACTGTTTAATTACCACAGCTTGCTGATTGTCTAGCTTAATTCCCTTCCAGGTTATGCGTCCGCCTTCTCGATTGCGTCCCAATTCTGTATCAATTTTATATCCATAAGCAGTTAAATTGGGATAATCATTCATTTTCAGCTTGTATTGTCAATGATTGGATCTAAATGTCCGAAATTTTTGATTGACCTTTCAACCTTTATTATGACTCTTGATATATAAAATTTTGACATATTCCCGTCGCTCTAAGCGAGGAATTCTCCTCAACTCAACAAATCCTTGAGACAAGGGAGCATTTTATCCTGACTGCTGCCCACTCACAAACTATTGAGTAGTCTAATAGTTAATTTAAAAGCCACATCATCTAAAAATGATCTGGCGCAAGTTTCAACCTGTAGTGTCTAAGATTTATTACAAAAAAAGCGGCTGCGACCCCGCGCCGTAAGACGGCGCAAGGGAACGCCCACCAAGCAGAGTATTGTGGGCGGGTAGCTATTTTGTTTCAAGTTGTGCTGAAGTTACTATTGATGTTTTGAAAAAGTACGTCCAGTCTCAAGATTCTCCTAGTTAAACCCTGATTCGCTTATATCCCTCCCTGAAAGTGAGGGTTTTACGCCCGTTTGCGTAGCATCCCCTCATATTATCTTTACACCTTCGATAAACTTTATTTGAATTAATAAAAACTTTGAATCATTACTTATGATATGTTTTTTAGGGATGTAAAACACATGAAGCATAGCCAAACAGTAGTCAGGAACATTATCCTTTACTATTTGATTGGTAATTAAAGATTGTAAGATACATTTTTGATTAATAAAGATTATTAATATTAGCTATTAGTTAACTTGGTTTTAGTCAGAGGAGAGTCAAACAAATATAGACAATAATAATGTCAACTAAAAATATTTTATTAGTCGAAGATAATCCTGATGATCGTGAGTTAATGAGACTAGCGTTTGCTCAGGCAAAAATACCTCATAATCTCATTGTAGTGTCTAATGGAATTGAGGCTTTAAATTACTTATTAGGACAAGCAGACTCCAGTGATGAGCCATCTGCTGTCGTGAGTAACAATCACGATTTAACTTCTCTGCCAGCCTTGATCCTGTTGGATTTAAACTTACCCAGAATCAACGGAATTGAAGTTTTGCGCAGGATTCGCGCCCATTCTCAAACGAGATTATTACCTGTCGTAATAATTAGCTCCTCAAACGAGCCACAAGACATCATTGACAGTTATATTAATGGTTGCAATAGTTATATCAGAAAACCCATACACTTTACACAACTACAAAATTTTGTTAGAGAAATAAGTACGTATTGGTTGACTGTTAATCAGCTTCCACCTGTTTTTGGAGTCCTAAATGAGTAAACTTCTGCGAGTCTTAATTGTTGAAGATTCAGAAGATGATGCCGAACTATTAGCGATCGAATTAGAACGTGGCGGATACGATATAGTTCACCACCGAGTTGATAATAGAGCAGATATGCAAGCTGCCCTGCAACATTCTCAACCGTGGGACATTATTTTAGCAGATTATTCCATGCCTCAGTTTAGCGCGATCGCAGCTTTAGAGTTACTTAAAGAATGTGAGTTAGACTTGCCGTTTGTAATTGTCTCGGGCAAAATCGGTGAGGATACGGCGGTTGCTGCCATGAAAGCAGGGGCTCATGACTATTTAGTTAAAGGTCAACTATCTCGTCTGATCCCCGCTGTCGAACGAGAGTTAAGAGAAGCTGTACTCCGCGAACAATATCGCGCTGCCCAAAAAAGATTAAGATATTTAGCTTTTTACGACAAATTAACCAATTTACCGAACAGAACCCTGTTTACCGAGCATCTTAGTCAAGAAATAGCCCGTTACCAAGAATTAAATACCGACAGTAATCCTAGTTTAGTTAACCAGAAAAAATCTAGTTTATTTGCTGTCTTACTAGTAAGTATTGATCGTTTTCGCAGTATTAAACATAGTTTAGGTTACGCAATCAGTGAGCAATTGTTAATTGCCGTCGCTCGTCGTCTGGAGCAGTATCTTGGGAAAGATAGCTCTAATATTGTTGCCAGAATCAGTGAAGATGAATTTGCTTTATTATTTACAGATATCAAAAATTCTCAAGACATTCTCATTCAAGCAGAACAACTCTACCACCAGCTAATTAAACCCTTTGAAATTAACAATAGTACAATTTGCTCAACTGTGAGTATTGGCATTGCTCTTCATCAAGGTAATGAACAAGAACCAGAAAAGCTATTGCAGTCAGCAGATACAGCCATGCAGTATGCCAAAGTTAATTTTGTCAAAACTTCGGTTTTGTTTGATGAAAAAATGCAGAGTAAAGCAGTAGAAAAACTACAGCTAGAAAATGATTTACAACGAGCTATTAATAACAAACAACTCTATCTTAATTATCAGCCGATAGTTTCTTTAACCACAGGTAAGATCAACTGCTTAGAGGCTTTAGTCCGTTGGAAACATGATTCCCTCGGTTCAATTCCCCCAGATAAATTTATTCCGATCTGCGAAGAAACTGGTCAAATTATTGCTCTTGGTCAATGGGTACTTTCAGAAGCTTGTTATCAATTAGTAGCTTGGCAGAAAGCCTTTGCTGTTAATTCTTCTTTAACTATAAGTATTAACTTATCGCGAATTCAAATTTATCATCCTGAATTAATCCCTCAGATCGATCTACTTTTGCAATCTTTAAATTTACAGGGGAAGAATTTGAAACTAGAAATTACTGAAAGTACTCTGATTGAAAATACCTCCGCCGTTACTAAAGTTTTAGAACAGTTAAAAGAGCGAGAAATTAAGCTGTGTTTAGATGATTTTGGGACAGGTTATTGTTCTTTAAGCTATTTACGTTATTTGCCTGTAGATACCGTCAAAATAGACCGTTCTTTTATTGGGCCTGAAATTAATAACACTAATTACGATATTATCAAGGCGATTATTAACTTAGCCCATAGTTTAGGTTTAGATGTCATTGCTGAAGGGATTGAAACCGAAGCTCAACTAGAAATATTGCGTGGGTTAGGTTGTGAATACGGACAAGGATATCTGTTTGCTTATCCTCTTAATAGTCGAGATGTCTTGAATATGGTTCGACAGTAGAATTAATTAACAACGTTGTTAATTTAAAAATGGATATTAATAATATTTGGGAAAATGTTTTAAGTGATCGATGGAAGCTGGAGATACCGCGCAGATGAATACAGAACAACAAAAAGAGTCAGAAGAATTAAAAAAATTTATCAGCGATCGCTTTGATCAGATAGACAGACGACTAGAAACCCAAATCAACGAGCTTAAAATAGAAGTGGTCAAAGCTGAATCAAGGCTTAGTCAAGAAATTAATGGAGTTGAATCAAAGCTTAGTCAAAAAATTAATGGAGTTGAATCAAAGCTTAGTCAGGAAATTAATGGAGTTGAGTCAAAGCTTAGTCAAAAAATTAATGGAGTTGAGTCAAAGCTTAGTCAAGAAATAATCAAAGTTGATGCCAAACTAGGAGAGCAGATAGGAGGTATCAAAGTAGATATAACTTGGATAAAGTGGCTTTTTGGGGGACTTTTAAGCTTTATTCTGGTTTTGTTGAGCGTAATAATAACAGTGCTTTTGAAGTTAGTTGGCTAAACTACTAGCTACTTACTTTCTCCTCTT
Organism: uncultured Pleurocapsa sp.; assembly: GCA_964393695.1. Lineage (GTDB taxonomy): Bacteria > Cyanobacteriota > Cyanobacteriia > Cyanobacteriales > Xenococcaceae > Waterburya. The sequence goes on along the minus strand of CAYMWC010000129.1, from coordinate 3,899 downwards.
GTTAATCGGTGGTGTGAATAACAAAAATTGTTTTTGAGGATATTGTTTAACAGCGAAGGGATTTTTTCTGAATCTAAAGGTTTAGCAAACAAATACCCTTGGGCGAATTCACAGTCTAAAGCTTGTAATTGCTTGACCTGTTCGACAGTTTCTACCCCTTCAGCGATCGCATCCATTCCGAGAATATGCGCTAGGGTAATAATAGTTTTGACGATTTCTAAATTTTCGACATCAGAATTGATTCCCTCGACAAAAGAACCATCTATTTTGAGGTTATCTATCGGTAAACGGCGTAAATAGCTTAAAGAAGAATAACCAGTGCCAAAATCATCAATACTCAGCTTTATTTTTCTTTTTTTGATTTCTAACAAAGTATTTTGGGTATTGATCCCCGAATCGACTAAGACTCTTTCGGTAATTTCCAGTCTTAAACAACTAGGATTTAAGCCAGTTTTTAGTAAAATCTGGTCTAATTTAGCGATAAATTCGGGTTCTTGGAGTTGTTGACTGACAACATTAACACTAATTTTTAAAGCAGCTATTTCGGGTATATCAGAATATTGTTGTTGCCAGGTTACTAACTGCTGACAAGCCTGGGCTAATACCCAATCACCAATAGACAAAATCAAGCCTGTATCTTCAGCAATGGGAATAAATTCCCCAGGAGAGATAAAACCTCTATGTGGATGTTGCCAACGTAGTAAAGCTTCAAATCCTGCTAAGGTATTTTTTTTAAGCGAAATAATGGGTTGATAATGTAAAGTCAGTTCTTGCTTTTGCAGTGCTAAACGTAGATCGCGTTCTAATTCAATAGTTTTGAGAGTTTCAAGATACATCTGGCGATCAAAGACTTCATAACGAGCTTTGCCTTTTTCTTTCGCCCGATACATAGCTATATCTGCATCACGCAAAATCTGAGAACTATTTTGATAACCAGTAGAACTAAGGGTAATGCCAATACTAGCACTAGTAATGACGGTCTGATCGTCTAAAATAAACGGTGTTTTAAGCTTTTCTTGTAACCGATCGCCTACTTTGGTAGCATCTTTGAGATCATGGATATCATCTAAGAGAATCACAAACTCATCTCCTCCTAGACGAGCGACAGTATCTACATCGCGTAAATCTTCTTGCAGTAAGGTTGCGATCGCAATTAGTAACTTGTCTCCTACTAAGTGTCCTAAACTATCGTTAATAATTTTAAAGCGATCGAGGTCGATAAACAGTAAAGCAAACAAGTAATTAGGGTGACGTTTAGCCCTTTGAATAGTAAAGTCAATTCTTTCCATTAAGAGAGTACGATTTGCCAACCCCGTCAAGCCATCGTAAAGTGCATCCCGTATTAGCTGTTTTTGAGCTTTCTGACGTTCCACAATTTCCTGTTTGAGTTGTTGATTAGTAGCTGCTAATTGGTTGTTGGCACTCTTTAATTGCAGAGTACGTTCTTTAACTCTCTGTTCTAAAATCTGATTAAGTTGACAGACTTCCGCTTTTGCAGACTGAAGAGCTAAATGATTTTTGACTCTTACCAATACTTCCTCTACCTGAAATGGTTTGGTAATATAATCGACTGCCCCCACCTCAAAGGCTTTAACTTTGTCTAAAACATCATCCAAAGCACTGAGAAAAATTACAGGAATATCTTGAGTTTGTGCTTGGGCTTTTAGTTGTTGGCACACTTCGTAGCCATTCATATCGGGCATTTTAATATCTAGCAAAATTAAATCAGGAATTACCATATTTGCTGCTTTGATTGCTGTTGTACCGTTTTTAGCACAGCGTATTTTATATCCTTGTTCATTGAGAGTATTAGACAAAACTCGCAAATTGTCGGCAATATCGTCAACAATGAGAATATTTGGGGTTTCTATAGCGTATAGATTCATATTAGTGACTAAGTCTTCACTGTTTGCTGAATTAAGTTCACGATCTCGTCAAAATCAAAATTATCGACCTTATTTTTTAGTACTTGAGCTAATAAAGTATGTTCGTTAGGAATTTGGTTAAGTAACTGGGCGATCGCTTCATTGTCTAATGTCGATGCAGCCTGTTCTAACTGGGTTAACCATTCACTGGGCATTACTTGTAAAGAATTAGAATCCAAAATAAATTCAGCAACATCATGAGAGTTAATTGAAGTTGATTCAACGTTATCCGCGTAAATATAGCTTACTCCTAAATATTGCGCCATTTTATTAAACAAAACTGCTTCGCGGAATGGTTTACGGACAAAATCGTCACAGCCAGTTGATAAGATTACAGCTTTTTCTTCCTCAAAAGTTGAGGCGGTTAAGGCAATAATATAAGTAGCTTGACCTTTGAGGTGTGATTTGATGTATTTGGTGGCTTCATAACCATTCAGCACGGGCATCCGCATATCCATCCAAATTAAATGGGGTTGCCACTCTAACCAGATATCAATAGCTTCTTGTCCATTAGCAGCCTCTTTAACTTCAAATCCAATCGGTTCAAGGAGTTGTAAGACAATTTGACGATTTTCCCAGCGATCATCGACGACTAAAATCCGATAACTAGGTTGATTAGGTGCTAAAGCAATAACCTTTTTGCTGGCTTCTTGAGGCTGTAATTCTTCTGACAAGGCAGGTTCAGCAGTAATATTAAATGTAAAAACTGTACCTTCCCCTAGCTTGCTACTAACCCCAATTTCGCCTCCCATTAACTGTACAAATTTCTGGCTGATCGATAAACCCAAACCAGTACCTTCTTCCGACTGTCTACCAGTTTCAGTTTGAGTAAAAGCTTCAAAAAGAGTATTTAATTCTGCCTCAGCAATTCCTGCGCCAGTGTCTTCAACTTCAAATGTCAGGTTGTAGTTTGTAGAGTGTGGGGTGTTAGAGTTGTCTATTTCCTGTTCCCAGGGCGCAAGCCTTGCGCCCCTACTTGTGACTTGTGACTTGTGACTTGTGACTTTTAAAGTTACCCTACCTTCGTCAGTAAATTTCAGAGCATTATTTAACAGATTAATTAATACTTGACGTAGTTTGCGCTCATCGGTGCGGATATATTGAGGAGTATCAGGATGAAGCTCAAATAAAAGTTGTAAACCTTTAGCTTCGGCTTTAAACTCCAACATTTCTTCAGTAGTGTCGAGAAGTCGATATAAATCAAAGCTTTGGGGATTAAGATCGATCAAACCAGCTTCAATCTTGGACATATCCAAAACATCATTAATTAAAGCCAGTAAATGTTCACCACTACGATTGACAATCGCTAAATTTTCCAATTGCGATCGCGTTGCAGTTTGATCTCTCCGCATAATTTGCGTAAAACCCAGAATCGCATTGAGAGGAGTACGTAATTCATGGCTCATATTCGCAAGAAAGCTACTTTTGGCTTTATTAGCCACTTCTGCTGCTTCTTTAGCTTTTTTTAGCTCTTTGGTGCGTTCTTCTACCCGATTTTCGAGTTCTTGATTGGTTTGGGCGAGTTTTTTATTAGTCAGATCTAATTCGGTATTGGTAGTTTCTAAGACTTGGTTAGTGGCATCGAGTTGGGCAAAAGAAGATTTTAATTGTCCTGCCATTTGGTTAAAAGAATTAGCCAATACCCTAAATTCATTAATGCCGATAATACTAACGGTTTGATCTAAATTACCACTGGCGATCGCACTACTGGCACGACTCAAACCCCGCAGGGAATCAGTAATCCAACGAGAAGTCATCATGGCCAATAAAATTGCCACTAGTGACGAAGCAAAACACAACAGAATAGTAGTGCGAGTATTAGCATTAATTTCCGCCATAAAGTCCGATTCTGGCATCGCTACTACTACCAACCAATCCAAGCCCAGTTGATCATTGTAAGGAGTTACTTGGGCAAAATAGCCAGGGGCAACGCATCTTAAATTGAGCGAAAACAGATAATTGAAAAAAAAGAGA
>CAYMWC010000128.1:0-16358 GCA_964393695.1 uncultured Pleurocapsa sp. | reverse complement strand
CTCTCATCCGCACCTTACTGAGTTGAAGATGCGGATTTCCCGCTCACACGGTTAATAAACGAGTAAATTGTCATACATTTTACTACGTATTTGTTACAAAATGAATATTACATTCTGAAACATTTGGACTCTACAAGAATTTCTATGACATAAAAATGTTAAAACAACCATGATTTATACTAATGTTTTGAATCTGGGAGGTAGAGGTATCAAAAGTCCTCTAAATCCCTGAAAAAATCTTTAATCCCCAATCCTCAAGCTCTACTTGAGTAATTGGCTGATGATACTTATGAGCAATTGGCTAATGATATTTAACTGCCAAAAAAATTAAAATATATTTAAATTACTATGAAAATTACTATGTATGATGACGACAGACATGATTATAGAAGATATCCTAAAGTTCCTTGGGATAGACGAGTAGGAGCATTTGGCATCGATTTTTTGACTGTTTGGTTTGTTAGCTCTTTTTTTGCTTCCAATCTGTTTTTTCAGTGGTTAGTTTTTTTACCTGCTTGGTTAATTATGCGGGTAGTAATTGCCGAGAAAAATTGGGGGCAGAGTTTGGGGCGTTGGGCGTTTGATATTAAAGTTATCGATCCGCGTTTTAATCGTATTCCCGATTTATTAACTTTAACTAAAAGAGAAATAATTTTGGGGGTGGCTTCAGCTTTAGCGATCGCTGGGTTACAAATTAATTTTCGCAATGGCTTATCGATGTTACTCTTGCTTGCGCCTCTATTAGTGGATTGTTCTTTAGCATTCTTAGATGAAGAGACTAACTTAGCTGGTCATGACCGTGTTGCCCAGACTTTTTTAGTCCAAACAGAACGAGGTTTTTCCCTCGACTTAAGAGTTAAAAAAATATTTGGTCAAATCCAAGGTCGTATGCGAAAATAGTAAATTGCGTGTCGATATAAGTAACCGTATAAAAATAGCTAAGCAATAAAGTAAAGATCATGGCAAGCAAGAAGGGCGTACGCATCATTATTACTTTAGAATGCACTGAGTGTCGTACCAACACTAATAAGCGTTCTCCTGGTGTATCTCGATACACTACCAACAAAAACCGTCGCAATACCACAGGCAGAATGGAATTGAAAAAATTCTGTACTCATTGCAATACTCACACTATCCACAAAGAAATTAAGTAATTTCTCACCGACAGTAGATTAACTTAACAATTTACCAAAAAATCATGGCATATTATCGTAAACGTCTTTCCCCTATTAAACCCAGCGATCCTATCGACTATAAGGATATAGAATTACTGCGTAAATTTATTACCGAAAGAGGCAAAATTTTACCCCGTCGGATCACAGGCTTGACCGCACAACAGCAGAGAGACTTAACTGTAGCAGTCAAAAGAGCCAGAGCGATCGCTTTATTACCTTTTGTCAACCAAGAAGGCTAAAGCTAAACTGATATTTTACGTCTAGTGTGAATTAAAAATCTCAAATACGAAGCTGGTGGAACAAGGAAAGCTGATTGAGTTCAGAGTGCAAGGAGAACGCCGTCTTGCTGTTGTCGAGCGACCAGAAGGAAAAAAAGATTGGATCGTCATTGATGCTGGAGGACAGTCCCATAAAATACGTCCTCAAAGAGTCGAATACACAGTAGAAGGTGTTCTCTATAAGCCTGCGGAAATCGCCAGCTTTTTAAAGTCAGTAGAGTCTTATTTAGATCCTAGTAGCTTAGAAATAGCCTGGGAAATATTAAGCGAAGAAGGAGGAACTGTAACACCTCCGCAGATGGCAGAATTGCTCTTTTCTGATCAAAGTCCTGAACTGTGTTATGCAGCTCACTGTCTTCTCAGTCAAGATAAAATTTATTTTAAACAAAAAGCTGACCACTACGAACCTCGTTCGGCAGTACAGGTATCAGAAATCAAGCATCAGCTAGAGGTTCAAGAGCAAAAAACTCGTGAAAAATCAGAATTTATTACTCATATCCGCCAAGCTTTGGCAGGAGAGTCAATAGAATGGAACGAGAGCGATCGCCTGCGCTTAGAATCCATTGAAAAACTAGCTCTTCAAAGCGATAACTCTTCCAAACTCGCCCAAGAAATTCTGCAAGAAGTCAACAAAAACTGTGATTCTCAGGGAGCGTTTCAACTACTGGTAGAGATAGGCTGGTGGAGTAAACATGAAAACTTGTTTTTACGTCGTAGTTCTTATCCGCTAAACTTCTCGAAAAAGGTATTTGATGTGGCGCAGTCTCGTCTTCAATTAAATTCTACTTCCGACGCTGAAACCCGTCTAGATTTAATCCATCTTAAAGTGTATACGATTGATGATGAAAGTACTACTGAAATTGATGATGGTTTAAGTATTGAATATTTAGAAAATGGTACGGCTAAAATTTGGATTCATATTGCTGATCCTACTCGCTTGGTTGTGCCAGGGGATGAATTAGATTTAGAAGCTCGCCGTCGTAGTACTAGTCTGTATCTACCTACAGGTATGGTTTCCATGTTCCCCCCAGAATTGGCAACAGGACCAATGAGTTTGGTACAGGGTCAAGTGTGCTGCGCTCTCAGTTTCGGGGTAATTTTAGACCCTACAGGTGAGATTCAAGAATACGAAATTCACCCCAGTTTAATTAAGCCTACCTATCGTCTGACCTATGAAGATGTAGATGAAATATTACAATTAGGTATACAAAATGAACCTGAAATTGCTGATTTAGCTCAACAAGCTCAATTAAGAAGAGATTGGCGAAAAGCCCAAGGTTCAATTCAAATCAAAATGCCAGAATCGATCATTAAGGTTCAAGATAATGAAGAAGTAACGATTGAATTGATTGATAGTTCACGTTCCCGTCAATTAGTTGCGGAAATGATGATTTTGGCAGGACAGATTGGCGGTCAATATGGCACAGAGCATAATTTACCTCTACCCTTCAGAGGTCAGCCTCAACCAGAACTACCGTCCGAGGAAGAACTGCTAAAACTCCCCGCAGGCCCAACCCGTTTTTGCGCTTTGCGTAGTTGTATGCCTCGCAGTGAGACTAGTATGTCGCCGATCCGTCACGCTAGCTTGGGTTTAGCTAGCTATGTCCAAGTAACATCGCCGATCCGTCGCTATACAGATTTACTGGCACATTTTCAGATTAAAGCTCATTTACGAGGTGAAGAACTTCCTTTTTCTCGCGAAGAACTCCAAGAAATCGTTTACAGTGTTGGCAACTCATCTTATGAGGCAACCTTGGTAGAGCGTCAAACTAACCGTTATTGGGGGTTAGAATATTTGAGACGCAATGCTAAATGTGTTTGGAATGTACTGGTTTTACGTTGGTTGAGGGAAGATGAGAACTTGGGTTTAATTTTGCTTGAAGACTTAGGTATAGAATTTCCTCATCGTTTTGAGCGTTCTGTGACTTTAGGAGAACGTTTAGAGATGCAAGTAACTCGTGCCGATCCCCAACGAGATGAAGTTAGATTCAAGGAAGTTACAGAAGCGGAAATACAGACAGCAAGCAGTGGTTTATAATAAGCTGGTCAATATTTAGTTGGCAGGTGAAGAAAAGGCAGAAAGTTAATTATTAATTATCATTATTTAATCCTTTTCTGATTCAGCCATATCAGATTTTTTTAGACTCTGAATTGTCAGTTGAATACCTAATAAAAATAAACCAACAGCAACTAGTGCAAAAACTCCAGTTGCTAATGCTACAACTCCCATTACCAGAGTTCTCACCGCAGCAGTTATGTTAATTACTAGGGGATTAGTCCCAGTGACGGTTTTGGTAGCATAAGTTTGCACAATCGAATTAAATAATAAATAAATAGCATAAGCAAATCCACCAGAAACAATAGAAGAGAAAAAACATTTTAGGGGAGTTACTTGATCTTCTTGAGTATCTGGAGTGATATTGGAGTTTGTAAGGGGTTCAGTTGATGTATTTTCCTTCATTTTAATTACTGATTACTAATTACTCTCTATTACTCGTTACTTGTTACATAAAGGGCGCAAGCCTTGCGCCCCTACTTATTACTTGCTACTTACTACTTTGATCACTGATCATTGGTTAATGGTCACTGATTACTAATAACTGCTAACTGTTGACTGATGACTGCTAACTGTTGACTGATTGTCCCAGCGTCCAACAGCTTGACCGACTATACTTAATTCTCCCATTAAACGTTCAAAACTATCAAAAGTTAAAGACTGAGGGCCATCAGAGAGAGCTTTGGCAGGATTAGGGTGAACTTCAATCATCAGAGAGTCTGCACCTGCTGCGATCGCTGCTTTTGCCATTGGTGGAACGTATTGTGCTATACCAGTACCATGGCTAGGATCGATCGCGATCGGTAAGTGAGTTAAAGAACGTAATACGGGTAAAACTGCTAAATCGAGAGTATTACGGGCATATTTTTGGTCAAAAGTCCGAATACCACGCTCACATAAAATCACGTTATTATTTCCCGCAGCTAAAATATATTCTGCTGCCATTAACCATTCATCAATGGTGGCGGACATACCCCTTTTTAAAAACACAGGTTTATCTTGTGCGCCAACTTTTTTGAGTAGAGGGAAGTTTTGCATATTTCTCGCTCCTACTTGCAGAATATCGGCCACTGTAGCGACTTTATCGACATCAGCAGTATCCATTACTTCAGTGATAATTCCCAGTCCACTGACATCCCTAGCAGCAGTTAGCAATTCTAAAGCACTTTCTCCATGACCTTGAAAGGCATAAGGAGAAGTACGAGGTTTATAAGCCCCTCCACGTAAAAAACTGGCCCCAGCAGCTTTAACCGCCTTGGCTGTCTCAATAATCATGGTTTCGTTTTCTACCGAACAAGGCCCTGCAATAATTACTACAGGATGATTTTGTCCAAAAGTGATATCGCCGTTGGGAGTAGTCACAACTACATTACTATGTTCACCATGACGAAACTCTAAGCTTGAACGTTTATAGGGTTTTTCGACTCGTAACACTTCTTCAATCCAGGGGCTAATTTCTTTAATTTGTAAAGGATCAAGAGATGCAGTATCTCCTACTAACCCAATTACAACTTTGTGTTTGCCGATAATCTTCTCAGGTGTCAGTCCCCATTCTTGTAATTCTGATTCTATATTTTGAATTTCTATCTCTGGAGAACCGACTTTCATTACCACAATCATTATTGATAGCCCCAAATCATTGAAAAGTTACTTTATCAGTCATAGTAGTCAATTTTTCTGTCAACTGGAGTGAAATTAATACTAAGTTTTTCATTTTACTATTAGGCAAAATAACTAAGATCTTTACTTAAAGTAGTTAAAGTAAAATATTTTTTCAGAGATTTTACAGTGGCTTGATGATTCTTTTGAGGAATTAATGAGTAAAATTAAATCGATTATTGCAATCTACTTTTTCTTAACTAAAAAGAAGTTATATAGCTATGACCACAGACCTTCAAGTTAAGTTTTCTAATGTTGAACAAACACCAGGTATCTTTCCTGACGAACAAGGCAAAATCCAAATAAACATTAGTAATCACGGCAATCAGTCGGTAACTGATGCTAGTGTCAATCTTTACGCCTCAACTGATGCAGAATTAGATCAAGATAATCTCAATACAATGAGCGATCGCCTTGAGGGAACAGATATTAACGCCCTTAAAGGCACTGATGAGTTGTTAGGTAGTCTCGATGGAATTAACCTTGCTGCTAATGCATCTCGTACCTTTACGATCAACTTTACTTCTGAAGACTTTCGTACTCCTAGTGTTGTCGCTCCAGGTGCATATAATTTATTTGCTGAAGTCGATCCTAACGATACAATTACCGAAGTTAACGAAAATAACAATCAAGCAATTCAATTTATCTCTAATGAAGGTACTGACGCTATTATTGATTGGAACTCAGTATTTTTGAATGTGGTGCAAACTGAGGGAAAACTCGATCAACGTAATGAAGTCAAGTTAACCGATAGTACAGTACCAGGAGTTGCACCCCCTTTACAAGCAAACCAAACTGCTATTTTGAACTTAGCCATGTATGAAGCAGTTAATGCTATCAGTGGTGACGGTAGTTCTTACCTAAGTGGCTTGATACCTGGTGCATCAGCAGAAGCAGCAGCAGTTGGTGCAGCTTTTCGTGTCTTATCGACTTTGTATCCAGAGCAAAAAGAAACTTTCATTTTACAAAGATATAACTCCTTAACAGAAATCAATGAATCTCCCACAGCAGAATGTTTAGGTTTTGTTTACGGTACAAAAATTGCCGATCAGATATTAGAACTCCGACAGGAAGATGGCTCTGAGCAAGCACAAGTCCCCTATACCCCAGGGAATAATCCTGGAGATTATCCAGAAACTGATGATCTGGGCAATCCTGTTGCTGCTTTATTTCCCAATTGGGGACATGTCAAACCTTTTGTTATTGATGATGTAGCTAATTTTCGTCCTGACGGTCCTCCAGAGTATGCCAGCGAAGAATTTATTCAAGAAACTGAACAAGTTCGACTGTTTGGTGGACGCACAGATACCGACACTACCCAACTTCTGCGTACAGAAGATCAAACTGAAATCGCTCAATTTTGGGCTTATGATCGTCAAGATACTTTCAGACCTCCTGGTCAATGGATTGAAATTGCTGCACAAGTAGCTTTAGAACAAGGCAATAGTTTAGAAGAAAATGCCCTTTTGTTTGCCAAACTAGGTGTTGCTATGGCGGATGCAAGTATCGTAGCTTGGGATACTAAGTATACTTATAACCAATTGCGTCCAATTCATGAGATTACAGGAGCGGAAAATGGTGGTCATCCTGATACTATCGAAGATAAGGACTGGCGACCTCTATTACCTACTCCTCCTTTCCCTGACTATATAGCTGGACACGCTATCTTTGGAAGTGCTGCTGCTACAGTTCTAGAAGACTTTTTTGGAGAAGATATTAGCTTGGAAATTCATTCCCAAGAATTACCAGGTGTTACTCGTACATTTACTGGTGCTGGCGATGTTAGTAGCTTCGAGCAAGCAGCGATTGAAAACGCTAATAGCCGTCTTTACGGTGGTATTCACTTAGACAGTTCCAACCTGGATGGAGTTACTACAGGTCAAAGAGTGGCTGACTATGTACTCGCTCACTTTTCTGATTAGATTACTCTGATGTTCTTGATGTTCTGATGAAATATATCTTGTTCTATAAACCCTATGGAGTTTTATGCCAGTTTACTAACAGTGGTAGCGAGATAAAACGCTCGACGCTCAAGGATTACATTTCTATTCCTGGGGTTTATTCTGTGGGTAGGTTAGATTTAGATAGCGAAGGCTTATTATTGCTAACTGATAATGGACAACTGCAACATCGGTTAGCTAATCCTAAATTTGCTCATCCTCGAACCTATTATGTGCAAGTAGAACGTATTCCAGATCAATCGGCTTTAAACAAATTAAGAAATGGTATCAAAATTAAAGACTATTTAACTCGTAAAGCAAAAGTCCGTTTATTAGATAACGAGCCTGATTTACCACCTCGGATTCCGCCAATTCGCGATCGCCAAACTGTCCCTACTTGTTGGTTAGAAATGACTTTGACTGAAGGACGTAATCGTCAAGTGAGAAGGATGACTGCTGCGGTAGGTTTTCCTACTCTTAGATTAGTTAGGGTTTCTCTTGGTAGTAAGCCACAACCAATAACTTTAGCAGGTTTGCAACCTGGTCAATGGCGTCAACTAACTGCTCAAGAAATAAATCTGTTACTCGATTTCAGATAAATTTAGATAAATATACTTTAAAATTTAATACTGTTTAATATTAGTTAATTGAACTTTAACATATAAACAAATAAGACAAAAAATACAATTTTTTTAATAAAAAGCAAAATAAATTTACTAACAAATACGTTTCAATTAGAAGAGATGTAAATATACTGAAAAAAGAGACGAACAAAATAATATTGTCTCTGCAATTGATGTAAAAAACATTTAACTAAATATAATCTATGACAACTACCATCCGTCAAGGTGAAAACTATAGCGCCTGGGAAAAATTTTGTCGTTGGATTACTAACACTAATAACCGCATTTATGTTGGTTGGTTTGGTGTTTTGATGATCCCCTGTCTCCTTGCAGCTACTATCTGTTTCATAATTGCTTTTATAGCAGCCCCTCCTGTTGATATCGACGGTATTCGCGAACCCGTTGCTGGTTCACTAATCTACGGAAATAATATTATTTCTGGTGCGGTTGTTCCCTCTAGTAATGCTATTGGTATTTTCTGCTGGATGGGTCGTCAATGGGAACTTAGCTTCCGTCTGGGGATGCGCCCTTGGATTTGTGTAGCCTACTCTGCACCAGTATCAGCGGCGACAGCAGTATTCTTAATCTACCCATTAGGACAAGGAAGTTTCTCTGATGGAATGCCTTTGGGAATCAGTGGAACATTCAACTTTATGTTGGTATTCCAAGCAGAACATAACATCTTGATGCACCCCTTCCACATGTTGGGTGTAGCTGGTGTCTTTGGTGGTGCCTTGTTCTCAGCAATGCATGGTTCTTTGGTGACATCTTCACTAGTACGGGAAACAACTGAAACTGAGTCATTAAATTATGGCTACAAGTTCGGGCAGGAAGAAGAAACTTATAACATTGTGGCTGCACACGGTTATTTTGGTCGTTTGATCTTCCAATATGCTTCCTTTAACAACTCTCGCTCACTGCACTTCTTTTTAGGCGCTTGGCCTGTAGTTGGCATTTGGTTTACTGCTATGGGAATTTCCACTATGGCATTTAACCTTAACGGTTTTAACTTTAACCAGTCTGTTCTGGATTCTCAAGGTCATGTAATCAATACTTGGGCTGATGTACTTAACCGTGCCAACCTGGGTTTTGAAGTAATGCACGAACGTAACGCTCACAACTTCCCTCTAGATTTAGCTAGTGGTGAGATTACACCTGTGGCGATGACTGCACCTGCTATTAATGGCTAAAGAAATAAAAGAAATAATTTAAATCTTTCACACAACGCTCTTTTTAGGAAGGGCGTTTTTTTATGATTTAATAAAGCAATGAAAACATGGTAAATATAGCAATACGGGAAAATTGAGGGGTTAAGGTAAAGTAGCAGATAGCAGATAGAAATTCAGTCAATGTTTTTTAATCGTCAATTTTATAATGTTCCTATAACCACTGCTATTTCTGGAGTAGCAGTTAGTGCCTTAGTAATTTTTCAAGCAATTCCAGCAGTTGCGAAAAGTGCCACCGAAATTGCTGCGATCGCTCAAGCGACAACAGTTAAAATCGATAATAACTTGGGAGTTCCTGGCGGTTCTGGGGTTATTGTCTCGAAGAAAGGTAATATGTACACTGTTTTGACTGCCAATCATGTAGTTAAAAACGTCAATATAAGCTATGTAGTTAAAACCAAAGACAACCAAAAACACCCTGTGACTAGCGTTAAAAATTTGAAAGCTAACGGCTTAGATTTAGCCTATATTACTTTTAAAAGTCCGCGAGAATATTCCCTAGCTATTATCGGGAACTCGGAATATGCTACTCCAGGGGCTTCGATTTATGTTTCTGGCTATCCTCTATCCTCAGAAATTGGTGAGGAACGCTATCACGAATTTACTACTGGTACAATTACCAGCATTCGACAAAGCGCGACAGAAGGATATACAATGCGTTATCAAGCGTTAACTAGACGTGGAATGAGTGGTGGTCCAGTATTTAACACTAATGGTCAATTAATTGGTATTCACGGTCAAGGTGATGTGATTGGAAGCGTTAAAAATGAATCTTCTAGTATTCCTGAACCTTTAAAAACTGGCTTTAATGCAGCAATTCCAATTAAAAACTTTACCACTCTAGCCCCTACAGAATTGGGCGGATCTTCTTTAACGGTAGAAGATACTAAACCAGAGGAAGAAGAAGACATTGATGTAGATGCTACCCAAAAATATGTAGAAGGCATTGAATTGTTGGCACAAGGAGACGTAACTAGGGCGAATGAATATTTAACTGAAGCAGCCAGCAAAAACCCCAAGAATGCCAATGCGATTTATTATCAAGGTTTAATTAACTATACTGAACGCAATCTTGATACCGCAATTACTAACTATAATCGCGCCATCCAAAACAATAGCAATTTTTCTTTGGCTTATTTTAGTCGCGGATTAGCTTATTATCGTCAAGGTAATAAACAAAAGGCTTTGGAAGACTATAACAACGCGATTAGAATTAACCCAGCCGATCCTTGGTCTTATGTAAATCGAGGATTAGTTAAGGAAGATTTGGGGGATCTTAAGGGAGCTTTAGCCGATTATGATCGCGCCGTTCAAATCGCTCCCGAATACGGTAAAGCCTATCACAATCGCGGTGCTGTTCGTTATTCTCAACGAAATTTTACTGGTGCAGCCGAAGATTTTCAAAAAGCGTCAGATATTTTCTTTCAAGAGGGCGATACAGAAAGTTATAATATCGCGATCGATAGTCTCAATAAAGCCCAAGAAGCTTTACAGAATCAAGAAGCCAATCAGCAAAGACAACAACTACTAAAGAAGTTTAATCTTCTAGTTGAATAAATTTCTTGCATAAGTCTTACAATCATTGTCTTTCTAAATTTACACTTACGCCCTCAGAATCATGAAATCATCTTAAACATACAATCTTAAACATACAGTTGAACAACGCCAGTAATATTGTCATCCCCATATCCTTCTTTAATTGCTGTAGCAAAAATTTGTTCACAGGCTTCTACTAAAGGTAGTGAAATGTTTTTTGTCTTGGCTGTTTGGACTGCGTAGCCGATATCTTTAGTTACTAGTTCGATAGGAAATAGAGGCGTAAATTGACGTGCTACCATTGCCGATGCTGCCATTTTGGCTGCGGGACTCGATACAGGAGTGGAAGCTAAAATTTCTACTGTTTTAGCTTCATTTAACCCAGATTCGCGCATTAAACCAATTAGTTCACCAAAAGCCGATACCTGAATGGCAAACAGTGAGTTCACCGCCAGTTTAATGGTCATACCGCTACCAACTTCACCAACATGATGAACCATACCACCCATAGCTTGTAAAATTGGTTCGGCTTTAGCAAAAGTAGCTGCATCACCACCGACAAAATAAATTAGTTGGGCTGCTTCGGCTTGTAGTCTTGTTCCTGCTACTGGTGCATCTATAAAGGCTAAATTTTGTGCCTGAAATTTTTCTCCTAGTGTTTTTGTCCAAGCTACGGTGAGAGTTGAGCTTTCAATAGCGATCGCATTTTGAGATAAACCAGCTAATGCACCTGTCTTAGAATCTAACCATACTTGTTGTGATGCTTCATCGTCTCGCACCATACTGATAACAAATTCAGCCCTAATGCATCATTTTGTTGTTTAGAAACTTTAATTTTGTTGCGTTACGGCTTACCTACTTCCTACTTCTTATGTATGTTGTTCTTTAGGAGTATAAAAACCAGCGATCGCTATATCTGCAATATGTGGTACTGGTATTTTAACTAGATCGCGAATTACAACTTGATCTCAAGGGTATTTTTCGAGCCAAGTAGCTTCAAAATAGTCAGCAAGTTCACGGGAATGCGAACCTTGAATGCGTGAACTAGAGTCAATTCTGAGTATTTTAGTCATTGTTGATCTGGTTTCATTGAGTTATTTAAATTAATCTTTGATTACCCGCAAGCTTTGGTGTAAGAGGTATAGCCTTCAAAAATCTCAATTTAAATGTGTGTTAGCTTATCTTGTTGTTAATCCCTGTTTTTTTAATTAATTGCTCTTATGCTTTACCTACGCCTACGTCTACTAGTTTAATTAAGTTGACCTACTTAACTAAACTTTAAATGATTGTGACGTAGGACTTACAGGCAGGAGTAGGCACTAAAGAACAAATGGCTTGTTCTAATTCTCTAGTGACGTATGGTTTCCTTAAATAAGCATCACAATCTAAACTGGCTCTAGATTGCAGTTCTTTATGAGCCACATTGCTAATCACCAGAATCGGAATTTTACGGGTTAACCAATCTAATCTCAAAGCAGTAATCAACCCCAAGTTAACTATCTGCGAGTAGTCAATGTCAAAAATGACCAACTCTGGCTGATGCCGTTGCACCCAGACAACAATTTTCATCGCCTCAACTACAGGAATATTAATCTGATTAAATTCAGATAAGATTGCTGAATCTGAGGCTAACTTGGTCTGATTCTCTTGAACTATTAAGATTGTTGGTAAATAATGACCACTAACTATGTTGTAGTACATATTAGCTTTTGGTTATACCAAAAGTAGACTGAGACTTCTCTATAATTAGCATTAGTGTAGCGTCAATTTCCTCTTAGAAAGAATTAGTTTTATTAACAAATATTTAACAGTAAAATTACCCAAAATATAACTTTCCTTCGTCAGAGTGTTGACTCTATCACTCTGATTCTCTACATTGATATTTGCGTATCTGCAATCATATTTCCATTTTTAATCATCGTCATGACCTTAACTGTCTACAATACCCTGACTCGTCGCAAAGAAACTTTTCAGACTATCGAAGAGAACAAAGTGCGTATGTATTGCTGTGGTATTACAGTATATGACTACTGCCATCTAGGTCATGCGAGAACCTGTTTGATTTGGGATGTAGTGCGTCGTTATCTCCAGTGGTACGGCTACGATGTCAAGTATATTCAAAATTTTACAGATATTGACGACAAAATCCTCAACCGCGCTCGACAAGAAGGAACATCAATGGCAGATGTATCTGAGAAGTTTATTGCAGCTTATTTTGAAGATATGAAACGTTTAGGAGTTGGTCAAGCGGATGCTTATCCCCGTGCTACCCATACTCTAGATGGTATTAAGCGTTTGGTTTATGAATTAGAACAAAAAGGTTTTGCTTATCCTGCCGAGGGAGATGTTTACTATTCGGTACAGAAGTTTCCAGAATACGGCAAGCTATCAGGTAGAAAACTTGAAGATCTCCAGGCTGGTGCTAGTGGGAGGGTTGAAGTAGAAGATCCTGAAGCTAGCAAGAAACACTATCCTTTTGATTTTGCGCTGTGGAAAGCTGCTAAAGAGGGTGAACCTGCTTGGGAATCTCCTTGGGGAAATGGTCGTCCTGGCTGGCATATAGAATGTTCAGCAATGGTTAGAGAACAACTGGGAGAAACCATTGATATTCATGTTGGTGGTGGAGATTTAACTTTTCCCCATCATGAAAACGAAATAGCGCAATCAGAGGCGTTAACGGGTAAACCCTTGGCGAATTACTGGCTACATAACGGCATGATCATTGTCGAAGGCAAGAAAATGTCCAAATCTCTGGGTAATTTTATTACCATTCGTGAATTGCTGGATAAATTTGAGCCAATGGCGGTGCGATTATTTATTTTACAGACTCAATATCGTAAACCTCTAGACTTTACCGAAGAAGCTTTGACAACTGCTACTCATAGTTGGGCAACTTTGAAAGAAGGATTACTCTTTGGTTATCAATATGACAAGCAATTGGGATTTGCCACTAATTCTGATATTCCTTCCCCTAGTCCCGAATTAATTAGGAGATTTAAACAAGCTGTAGATGATGATTTTAACTTTGCTGGCGGTTTAGCAATATTGTTTGAAATTGCCAAGAATTTGAGTAAAGAAGGTAATATTTTAGTCCATCAGGGAACAACCACAATTGCTAAAGAGGAGTTAGAACAACAGTGGCAAACTTTAGTTGCACTGGCTGCCATATTAGGCTTTCAAGCCCAACCAGAAACAGTTAGTAATCAAACGGAAGGTTTGAGTGACACAAAAATAGAAACTTTAATACAACAGCGAAAAGAAGCCAGAAACAATAAAAACTATGCAGAAAGCGATCGCATTAGAGATGAACTACAAGCTCAAGGTATTACTCTGATTGATAAACCAGGAGGTGTAACTATCTGGAATCGAGTTTAAATTTGATTACTGATTACTGATTAGGCACTAGGCACTAGGCACTAGATGTTATTTGCTATCTGCTATCTGCTACTTGAGTAACTGATGACTGATGACTGATGACTGTTCACTGTCTAGAGGGGAACTTGCGAACTTGGAATTCTTTGCTTTCAACCATCTTGTAATTAATGTTCATATTACCCATCATCTCTGAAAATCGTTGTTCAATGGCTACTAAGTCTTTGCCAGGTATTGATTTCCATTGCTCACGAGTCTGCCAACGAATCGTAAAAATCACTTTATCTGAGGACTGAGGTTCAATCCAAACTTCTTTGCCCAAAAAGCCAGGATAGGTAGATAAAGCAGCAGTCCAAATTGTTTCGTCCTCTCGAATAAACTTTTCCCGTGCTTCAGAATCCACCTGAAATTTAAGCCATTCAATAACCATATAATGTTGTTAAGAGATTAATAAAATCAATAATATTTATCTAGGGCTATGTTTACGATCTAATAATTAATATAGTAAAGGAATTAGAGACAATAAAAGCAATGGATAATAATGATTGGTTAAAGCAACTACTAATGTTGGGTGTGGGTACAACTTCTCTAGTGGCAGAGAAAATCAAAGAGGTGAGCGATCAGTGGGTCAAAGATGGCAAAATCAATTCCGAACAAGCAAAATCTTTTGTCGATGATTTTATGTCTCAGCTAAATGTAGAATCAGGAGGGGTGCAGAAACAAATGGAACGACAGATGAAAAACATTCTGCAAGATTTGGGAGTACCACGTCAAGCAGAAATGGATGAACTACGAGGGCGTATTGATCGCCTGGAACGTCAGATAAGAGATTTGGAAAATAGAAATTGGCGTTAGGAGATTGGTATTTTTTGTAGTCTTTTGGGATATAAATCCACAAAATAACAGACACAAGTGTTGCTATCGGCTAATATTGAGATTGTAAATCTGAATTGTTTTTATCTCTTTTGCATGACGATACCATAAATACAAAATCTTCTAAATCAATTATGAATAAATATCTATTTCTCTAGATTTTAGACTGTAACCTCTTCTCCCAGGAAAGAATTTGTGATTACATTAGCTTTATTACATCCTCTTCAATCAGTAGCAGTTCAAAGCTGGACTTTTCATGATGAGTCCAGCATTAAAATCGGTCGTGCAACCAACAATGAAGTTGTTCTCTACAGTGCAGTTGTTTCTCGCCATCATGTGGAAATTAGAAAAGCAGGAGAAGAATGGGAGGTTGTCAATCTTGGCTCTAACGGTACATACATTGATGGTCAGCGAATTGAGCAAACTAAAGCAGTAGACGGTATGATTGTCCGTTTAGCTAGTTCTGGGCCCAAGATTTTAATTAAGATTGAATCAGCATCAAATTCAAGGCAAACTGACTCTTCTGATGAACAATCAAGAACAAGAAGACAGCCTAAAGGGGCTAAGGATACTTTAATTAGTTAGTATTGCTGTGTGGAAGTCAGAAGTCATAAGTACCACAAGAGTATAACATCAGAAGTCAAAAGTCAAAATAAAGACTATAAGATACTGAATATTTGTTTCCTATTTCCTATTTCCTATTTCCTATTTCCTATTTTTCCCCACTACCCATTTATTTTATTAGCTTGCTGCTGTGATTATTTGCTTAATCTGACTTAATTCTAAAACTGAAACTTCTGAATTATTAGCTGCTTTTAACCACAATAAATACTCTACATTACCTGCTGGCCCTGTAATAGGTGAAATTGTCAGACCTTGATATTGCCAACCTAAAGAGTGGGCAGTTTGCCAAACCTGCCAAATAGCTAAGGCTCTGTCTTCAGGCTGACGTACCACACCGTTTTTTCCAACTTTTTCTCGTCCAACCTCAAACTGTGGCTTGACTAATAGCACTACTTCTTTGGGTAAAGTTAAGAGATTCCAAAGAGGTTCAAGCACTTTAGTTAGGGAAATAAAGGATAAATCCATTACTCCTAAATCTGCCATCGGCGAAGTACCGTATAATTCATTCGAGGTTAAATATCGAATATTAGTTCTTTCTTTTAAAATAACGCGATCGCAAGTCCGAATACTCCAGGCTACTTGTCCGTAACCAACATCTACACCATAGACTAATTTGGCTCCTGCTTGTAATAAACAGTCGGTAAACCCACCTGTCGAGATACCACCGTCTAAGCAAATGCGATCGCGCACTTCTATTTTAAAAGTTTGCAGGGCTTTAATTAATTTTTTACCACCACGAGATACATAGGGTGGTTGTTCCTTAACTTCAATTTGGGCATTAATATTAACTTCTGTGCCAGGTTTGTCAATAATCTCTTGATTGACCTTAACTTTGCCTGCCCTAATTAGACTTTGTGCTAAGGCACGAGAATCGCAGAGTTCAAGAGTTACCAAAAGTTTATCTAATCGCTGTTTACTCAATGATTAAATTAAATAAGAATTATCTAGATTAAGTTTAACTTGTGGGGGGTTTGGGGGGCTATAAGTCCCACGCCA
>CAYMWC010000127.1:0-16426 GCA_964393695.1 uncultured Pleurocapsa sp. | reverse complement strand
GGGTTTTGGGAGATTTCTTTCGTATTTCATCTGTGGGGCTGCCGAATGTGGGTTGGTAGCTGGTTTGAGTATTCCTTACTTAGAGTTATCTGCCATCTATGCTGCTTGCTTCCTATTCTTTTTGGTTAATGGTGCTGGTTTATTTTCTAGCGATGCTTTGATTACCAATTGGCTAGACAAGTCTGCTTTATCTGCTCAGGCAAAACGAATTATGCTTTTAGAAAAAACCTACGAATCTATGGAAGAGAGTGAGGTTTTATCCCAGTAACAGTTAAGTACTTAACCAGAATTAATGGTATTTATAAAAAAGCGATCGCTCTGAGCAACTGGAGTGGTCGTTTTTTTCTGTATGATGAATTCAAGATTAATTAATTAATCATTATTTAACAAGATGACCCAGCCAAAGCGAAGAGTATTTAGATTGCTCAAAGAGGCAACAAACGACGATAGTTATCTAAAATTAATTCACTGGATCGAAAATTTTGCAGCTAAAACGTTATCTTTAACTTTATCAATTGTGATCTTGATTGCTTTAGGAGATCTAATTTTCTATTTAATACAAGATATAATTAGAGATCCTAAAGGTTTTTATAACAAAAGTTTAATTGAACTGTTCGGCTCTTTTTTGAATATTTTAATCGCTTTAGAATTATTAGAAAATATCATAGTTTACCTCAAAAAGCATATTGTACAAGTAGAATTAGTTATTGTTACTGCTTTGATTGCTGTAGCACGTAAGATAATTATTTTTGATTTTAAAGAATACTCTAATTGGCATTTGATCGCTTTGGGAATAGCAATTATCTGTTTAGCTGCTAGCTATTGGCTAGTGCGAAGAACAAATATCAAAAATAAATCAGAATAAGCTCTTGAAAAGTTAAACTAAAAACTAGCTTAAGAAATCCAAGACATTATTGCTATAAAAATAATTAATGAAACATCTTACAGGCAAAGTCGCATTAGTCACAGGAGCGGCCAGGGGTTTAGGAAAGGGTATTGCCATTGGTTTGGGGGAAGCTGGGGCAATAGTATATATTACTGGTCGTAGTTGGGAGAAATCTACAGGAGGAGATAGCATATCAGGGACTCTTCAGGAAACCCAGCAAGCTGTAGAAGCAGCAGGCGGAATTTGTTATCCTGTGCAATTAGACCATCATGACGATGAACAAGTACGTTTATTATTTGAGCGGATTCAAGTAGAACAAGAAAAATTAGATATATTGGTGAATAATGTTTTTGCTGGGGTGCAAACATTGAGAAATAGCTATGGTAAACCTTTTTGGCATCATGACCCTCAACTTTGGGATACAGTCAATAATGTTGGTTTGCGTAGTCATTATATAGCCAGTGTGTATGCAGCGCGGTTAATGAGTAAACATTCTCAGGGGCTTATTTGTACCATATCTTCTTGGGGTGGAATGTCTTATATCTTTGGTGTTGCTTATGGCGCAGGCAAATCAGCTTGCGATCGCCTGGCTGCGGATATGGCAGTAGAATTAAAACCAGATAACATTACCTCAGTAGCTATTTGGCCAGGAATTGTGGGTACAGAACATATCTCTCGTTTTGCGGAAGAAATGTCTCCCGAAGCCTCCCAAGCAACTTTTGGGAATGGCTACAATTGGGAAACACCTTTACTTACAGGCAGAGCGATCGCAGCTTTCGCAGCCGAACCAGATTTAATAAAACATACAGGCAAGGTCAAAGTAGTTGCGGAATTGGCAGAACGATATAATTTAGTAGATCAAGATGGTGATCGTCCTGTTTCCTTACGTTCATTACGCTTTTTATTGCCTTTTTTGTCACCACAACTGCAAAAGTATGCAGGATTCATACCCAATATTAAAGTGCCTTGGTGGTTATTATTGATTACTACTCTTCAATCCCCTCGAATTTAACAAAAAATATCTATGTATCTATTTGCTAAGATAGAAAATTGCGGTTATTACTGCATCTGCCAACATTTAACTAAAGGTATCGCACCCTAATGAAAAGGAAAACTTCTTTTAACTCCTCTCAGATCATGTATCGTTCCGAAGAACTAGTCAGTGCTGCTTCTAATCGCTATCGTATTACTGTTCAAGTTGCTAATCGTGCCAAACGCCGTCGCTACGAAGAACTAGAAAACTTTGACGATCCCACCATGAAACCTGTAATTCGGGCAATTATCGAAATGTCTGATGAATTAACCCAACCAGAAATTATCGGCGACTAAAATTCTCAAAAATTCCGTAACCTTAAGCAATTTGGAACGTTTTATACAGAGTGGGGATGGCTGGCGTATTGGTTGGCATCCTCATGGGGCAAAATATCAAGGTTTAGTTGGGGCAGATGAATGGGCGATCGAGCTTACTAAAGCTGAACTCAATGATTTTGTCCGTCTACTAAATCAGCTAGTCGAGACGATGAGTCAAATGGACGCAGAATTGATGGACGAGGAAAAAATTAGCTGCGAAGCCGAAACCAATCTTCTCTGGATGGAAGTTGAGGGTTATCCCCATAGTTATTCTCTACGTTTAATTTTAAATAGCGATCGCCGTTGTGAAGGTAACTGGAAAGCAGGGGTTGCCCCTAAGTTATTAGAAGGGTTTAATTCAATTGGGTTTAGTTAAAAACTTGACTCATTCATCCCTCATCTCTCATCCTTTATCTCTTATCCTTGCTTTTACAGGCAATTACGAGACTTAAGCAACTGTCTTTGAGTAACTTGAGCAGGAGAGTTGCTGTATAAAATAACATCCCCGTTAGCTTTGACAATTGCTCCTTGGGCTGGGTAAATATAACCTTGGGCAGTCAAAATAGGCTGATTTTGTGTTGGTATTGCTGATTGTGTCTTTTGCTCTAGGCTGCCTTGCACAAAAATTTCATCAGCAATTAATGGCTCTATAGGCTGTATGGGAATTCCTCCTTTGCCTCTAACACTCAAACTACTTCCTGTTGATGACAGTTGACCAGAACATATCTGAGATACTGTAGCTTGTGGCTCAATTACTTCCGCATCCAATTCTGTTGCTCCCCTAGTTTGATCCACATCAGGAGTAAAAATAGAAACTTGGCCGTCTAAGCCAAACTCTGAACTAGCATCAATATCATTGGTAGAATTATCAGGCTGGGATGCTCTTTCTTCAATTCCCAGAAGTGACTCGGCGGTAATATTTATATTCCCTCCATCCCCTGCCTCAGCAGTCGCCAGAATATCATTGTTTTGATTAGGCAAGGCAACAATAAAATTCGTATCGATAGTTAAGTTGCCACCATTAGCATCATTAGCAGCTTCAGCGGAGATACGATTCCTACCATCTTGCATAAAAATTACATCTGCAACTTGAAGTTCGATATTGCCCCCTGTTCCATTATTGGTAAAAGCTTCAACAACTCCCTGATTATCTAGAGTTAAATCATCACTTTGTAATAATAGGCTACCACCATTGCCTGTGCCTTCACTGGCAACTGAAATTGTCCCACCGTTGAAAACATTTATTGCTTCTGGATTGCCTACTTGTATACTACCACCATTTCCTGTAGCGTTATCAGTAGCATTGGCAAATAAACCTGTTTCTGGCTCTAAATCTTGTAAAATTTGCTCGATGAATTTGACTGGTTGACTGGGAGCATTTTCACCGTTGATGTTAATATTCTCAGCCACGTTTAAAACAATACTGCCACCATTACCAGCACCGTTAGTACCTGTGACAACTTTCCCTCCTGTATTCAGGTCAATATTTTCGGCAGTAATTGTAACTGTACCACCATCAAAATTATTCTCAGTTAGAGCATTGACATTAGAGCCACCAGCAATAGTTAAAGTATCGGTGTCAATCTGAACGTTTCCTGGTTGACCTTCCGCGTTACTCAAGGCATTACTGGTAATTTGAGAAAAATTATTTAGAGTAACAATTCGAGAATTAACGGTTACATTGCCCGCATTCCCTGTGCTGTTAATAGTCAGATCGCGATCGCCCGTATTACTAATAATAAAACTTCCACCATCGAGCAATAAACGGTCAGAATTAACATTTACATTACCTGCATCGCCTTCTCCCTCAGATACTTTGCTGAGAATAATTGTATCGTTATCTAAAGATACATCTCCCGCCACATCAATCACGACATTACCTGCATCTCCAATACCATTAGAGTCGGCTAAAATTTGCGCTCTATCTAGGTTGAGCGAACCAGCGTTGATTGTAACGTTGTTAGCATTGCCAGTTCCACCTGGTGCTACTTGGCTTTGAAAAAAGCTATTAGCTAAGGAGATATTATCGGTGACATTTAAAGTAAGACTACCTGCATTGCCGTTACCTAAAGTTTGGGAATAGATGGCTGAATCATTTGTAGTTAAAGTTTTAGCTTGAATCTGAATATCTCCTGCGTTGCCGACACCACTTTCTACAACCCGTGCATTAATTTCGCTACCATCTAAAGCCAGGCGATCGCCAACATCAATTGTTACACCACCAGTATTTCCCTCTCCTTGAACAGTACTACTAATTCTGGAATCTCCATTGAGAAAAATATTAGCTGCGCTGAGGTTGATACCACCGACATTTCCTGTACCATCAGTGGCGACATTATTTCTGATAATACTATTGCCATTAAGATTAATATCGCCTGTAGCTGCGATCGCAATATTACCTGGGGTGGTATTTCCTGCTGACTGGTTAGGATCAATACCGGCATTAAAGACACTGTTGCCAGCCAGTTGAATGTTATTACCATTAACAGCGATCGCTCCGTTACCATTGCCTGCGACGTTCAGAAATATACCGTTACTAAAAGATATATTAGCCTGAGCTAAATCATCAGTAATATTTATACCTAAATTTTCGTTAAGATTTAGTGTTCCAGCTTCAGCTAATCCCCCAATTACGATCTGTCCATTCTGTGCTGCTAGATTGCTACTATCTAGGCTGATATTGCCTCCCAATAAAGTTAAGCTTTGATCTGCACCAACTGTTAAATTAGCCCCCTGTACTTGAATTTCGGTTGGATTCTCTCGAAAACCCAACCCTATAGGGGCATTAACGGTTAATACAGATTGTGTCTCCGAATTAGCACTAAATTCCTGACCATCAGGAAAAATTACACTATCGGCAGTGCTGCCTAAAAACGAACCACCAATTTGTAAACTCGCCCCATCTCCAAAAACAATCCCCGCAGGATTAATCAAAAACAAATTTGCCGTACCATTAGCACTGATCAAGCCATTGATATTAGAAATACGCCCTCCTGTGACACGGGAGATAATATTCTCAATGGTGGCAGCATTATCAAAAGCAGCTTCTCCGCCATTGGGGAGAGAAAAGTCAGAAAAACTGTGAAATAAATTGTTTCCCTCTACTTGTCCGTTTTGAATAACAGTGCGATCGCCTTGAGTAGTTACTGTCGTATTAATGCTGCCGTCAGGTGTAATCTGTGCGGATGCTTCCGTAGCCAATAGCAAGCTGGCACTAAGCAAAAATAACCTTTGGTTGAGCTTGGAATTGAAAAACATGGAAGCTAATTAAACCTCATCTAATTTTGATTAATAGCGTTTTGAGATTGACTATTAAATTATTGTTTTGTTATCGAGCCAAGATCAATATATTTATGATATTATCCATTGATAAATAAAACATTTATAATACATTTCTTTAAGATGTCTACTGTTGTCAACCCGACTACCCCCACAGCTAGTAACCCTTTACCAGACGGTGGTTTGGATATTCAAGGTATACAAGACCAAGAAAATCGACTCGAAGGTACAGAAAACCCCGATCAAATTAGTGGGGGAGACTTAGATGATCTTTTGAGTGGTTTTGATGGTGCAGATACTATCTCAGGCGGTGCTGGCAATGATGGTATTTCTGGTGGCAATGGCAACGATGAACTATCAGGGGATGATGGTAATGACACCATAAATGGTGGTAGTGGCGAAAATATTATTTCTGGTGGTGCTGGAGATGATCGGTTAATTGCTGAAAATGGCGGTAGTACTCTAACTGGTGGTGCAGGAAAAGATACTTTTCAGTTCAACTTTACTAGAGAAACAGCTGGTTCAGGCGAACCTCAAAGTTTGGAAGATTTAGGAATTACAATTAGCGAAATAACTGATTTTCAGCCAGAAGAAGATCGCATTCTCATCCAAGGTTTAGCAGGAACTGAAGCTCCGATTTACAATAAAGATACAGGGATTTTGTCTTTAGATGATGTAGAAATAGTTCAACTGGCTGCTAATCTAAATATCAGTGAAGATGATATTGAAATTGCGGGTAACAAAAACCCCATAAGTGTTGTTAGTAATGAGGAAGCTACAGTCTATCGCTTTTTTGACCCTGCCAAAGGTGTACATTTTTATACTGCTGATGAAACGGAAAGGGATAATGTGCAGCAAAATTTAGCTAACTATGACTTTGAAGGTGAATCTTATCGCACCGTCGATCCGATCACAGGCGGTCAAGAGGTATACCGCTTCTTTAATCCATCTACAGGGGTACATCTTTACACCACCGATGAAGTAGAAAGAGACTCAATTATCGAGAATTTACCTAATTTTCAATTTGAAGGGGTCAAATTTTATGCTTATGAAACCCAAGTAGAAGGTTCAATTCCTGTTTACCGCTTTTATGAACCGACGATAGGAGTGCATTTTTATACTCCGAATGAAGCAGAAAAAGATGCTGTGCAGCAAAACCTAACTAACTATAATTTTGAAGGTATCGCTTACTATGCTTTACCAGTAGATGAAAGTGCTGGAGATATATAGCCGTACCAAGTTAAGTTAGGACATTAATAGTAATCGGCTCGTAAGTAGAAAGTAGAAAGTAGAAAGTAGTATTTTAAAAATGTCCTAACGTTTTTACGTACGGCTATGACGCAAGTATTTCTCACTGCCTCTGAACTAAATGCTGCTCATCACTATATTCAATCGAAAGTGACTTTGATTCGCGATCTTGCCGAATGTCGATTGGCTAGGGCTTGAAATTTAAATTCTTATTTCAAGAAGCCTCTCTCATTAAGATTTTTCTGGCTTTAATATTATTTGAACTTAAAAAAGCTAATAGCTAATAGCCAATAGCTAATAGCTACGAGACATATTATTTTGTACGTCATTACTTAAATAAGCAACGTCTTAAAATTTATTTAAATTAATACCTGCTTCTTTTGCCATTGCATGAATGCCTTTGGTTTCTAAAGTTTTAATCGCCTTGGTAGATAAACGTAATCTTACCCAACGATTACCTTCTGCCCACCAAACTCTTTTCCACTGTAAATTGACACCCTGTAATTTTTTGGTGCGACGGTGAGAGTGAGAAACCGCCATGGCATTGTTGGCTTTTTTGCCTGTTATTTGACATCTGCGAGCCATTGATAACCTCCGATTTTATACACAATCTATAATTATAGCTAAAGTTAAACCTAGACAATATTTTAATTTCGAGCAAACCAGAGCAAACGCATCTAAGTTGTTTGGAGTTTTCTGCTAATAATGATATCGAGCTTGCAAAAACTCAATAAATCTATCAGTTATGCGATAAACCAATCTATGCTCTCCACTAATCCTTCTCGACCAAACTCCTCTGGCTATATGCTTTAAAGGCTCTGGCTTTCCTAAGCCCCGAAATGGATCTTCGGTTGTTGATTCAATTAAATCTAAGATTTTCTCAGCCTTGGCTTTATCTTTTCTGTACCACCATTTAAGATCTTCTCGAAACCTTTTGTTAAAGATTATTTTCCTATCTTTGGCAGTCATCTATCAATTCAAATAAGCTTTCATCAGCGATCGCTTCGTCACTTAGATTATCCCTGGCTACAGATTCCTCTAAAGCAGCAAATAAACGTTCGGCATTACGAGGAGAACGTAATAAATGTAAGCTTTCCAGCAAAGCAGTCAATTCTTCTGCTGGTAAAATAGCAATATCTTTATGTCCTCTTCTAGTAATTAAAGCCACAGCATTTTCTTGTTCTATACGGTCTAATAACGTAGCTAGATTTTTTCTGGCATCGGTATAGGAAGTTGTAATGGGAAACATTTTTTATGTACAGATTTTATGTACAGTTTATCATAATGCAGAAAATTTTTGGCTGCTTTCGTTCTTTTTTTCTAAGAAGTTGAGCTAAGATTTCCCCAAGTCACGCTAATCGCCTGGGAATTATACCTAAAATGTAAATGTCTAAAAATACAATTATTCCACCAAAAATTGTACCTTACTTATTTTTATTACCTGCGATCGCGCTATTGGGATTAACAGTATTTTTTCCTGCTATACAAGCCTTCGCTTTGAGTTTTACAAAATACAACTATGATATTACTCAAGCTCCTGAGTGGGTAGGAGGAGAAAATTTTCAAAGGTTATGGCAGGATGAGGTTTTTTGGCAGACGATTAAGAATACACTGCTATATTTAGTGGGAGTCGTACCAATTTTAGTAATTGTGCCTTTGGGGTTAGCCATTCTTGTCAATCAGAAATTACGGGGAATCAATTGGTTTCGTACTGCTTTTTATACCCCTGTAGTAATCTCAATGGTAGTAGCAGGTATAGCTTGGAAAGCTCTTTATACCCAAAACGGCTTACTAAATCAATTTCTTAAACAAGTTGGTGTAACTGAAGGCATACCTTGGTTAACCGATCCCAAGTTGGCTATTTGGAGTGTGATGTTAGTAACTATCTGGAAGGGGTTGGGTTATTACATGGTAATTTATCTGGCAGGATTACAAGCCATCTCTCCAGAATTATACGAGGCAGCAGCGATCGATGGCTCAGATAGTTGGCAAAAGCATTTTGATATTACTATCCCCTTAATGCGTCCTTATTTATTATTGGTAGCAGTAATCTCGGCAATTTCAGCAACCAAGGTATTTGAAGAAATATATATTATGACCCAGGGAGGCCCAAGAAATAGCTCAAAAACCGTGGTTTATTATCTTTATGAGCGAGCATTTCAAGATCTCGATATTAGCTATGCCTGTACCATTGGTTTGGTTTTATTCTTAGGCATTTTAGGACTGTCAATTATCAATTTAAAGTTAACGCCTGGAAATCAGTGAGCAACTTAAAAATGATGAAGGATAAATGATGAGGGATGAAGTAACGTCGTACAAAATTAGATTAGAACAGTGAGGGTGATTGGCTTCATTAGTAGCAAGTAACGAGTAACGAATAAAAATAACAGATGATAGTAATCATATGAGTCAATTAACCACTAACCACTATTAGTAATTACATCGCTATAGTATATATTTCTAAACCTAAAAATTCTACTCCAGGCAAATTATTTAATAATTGGTGAGGGAATCTGAGTCTTAAATAGACTTAGAGTTAAAAACTTAATTTAGGATAAAGGAGAATTAAAAATGACTTGGACTAAAGCTTTAGCAGTGGATGCCCTGACACCTGGAACAAGACAGGTAGTCAAGCTAGCAGAGCGATCGCTTTTGTTGTTAAATGAATCAGGAAATATTTATGCAGTGGATAGTATTTGTCCTCATTTAAAATTACCATTGAAAAAAGCCAAAGTTACCTCAGATAGTTCACTTGTCTGTCCTTGGCATCGCAGCGAGTTTGATTTAGTAACTGGGAATGTCAAATCTTGGTGTCCTTTCCCGCCTGTAGTGGGTAGTGTTTTGGGCAAAATGTCATCCGAGAAAACTTTAGGTGTTTTTCCGACTAAGATTGAGGAGGGACAAATTTTAGTAGATTTATAGGCTTTAGTGCTTTGTCAATTTATTAGTGATGGGTGAGTAAAAAGTAAGAAGTAAGAAGTAAGAAGTAAGAAGTAAGAAGTTTTACCTACTACCTTTTTTGCTACTTGCTACTTAAAAAATCCTACTACCTACTACTTACTACCTACTACCTACTACCTAAACTCAACCCATCAATTAAAAATTGACGCATTCATTGATAGCGAATGAAATTAACAGTTGAAACTTTTACTGTTCATAAGAAATTTGCCTTGCAGATCAGTCGTGGGACAACCGCCCAAACGACAAATATTTGGTTACGTATTCAACAAGACAAGATCGAAGGTTGGGGAGAAGCATCACCGTTTTCTATTTCTCAAGCAGAAACCTCAGATACAGCTAAATTACTAAGGGAATTAGAACAGCTTATTCCCCAACTAGAGCCTTTCCATCCTTTACAAAGACAGGAAATTAAAGCGAAACTCCAGAAGCTCCAAATAGCTTCTAACCTTCAGGCAGCAGTAGATATGGCTCTCTATGACTGGCTAGGTAAAAAAGCAGGTTTACCACTATGGCAAATCTTGGGCTTAAATCGCGATCGCATTGTACCGATTTCGGTCACTATCGGGATCAATTCTCCAGAGGCAGCAGTTGCGAGATTAAGAGATTGGCAAAACACCCTAGATGTCAAAATGGTTAAGCTTAAACTGGGTAGCCCTAAAGGAATTCCAGCCGATAAAGCGATGGTGCAGGCAATTCGCCAGGTTGATCCCCATGTCAGGCTGACGGTTGATGCTAATGGGGGATGGCGGTTTAATGATGCGGTTTATATGACTCACTGGCTGGCAAAGCACAAGGTGGAATATATTGAGCAACCTTTACCAGTAACAGAAGATAGCAAACTGGCAGCTTTATCTAATAACTCACCCCTGCCAATTTTTGTCGATGAAAGTTGTTTTAATAGTGCAGATATTTTGCGATTAGCTGATTCAGTAGCAGGAGTTAATCTTAAAATTATGAAAACGGGTGGATTAACTGAAGCTATGCAAGCTATTCAAATTGCTAAAGCCTGTAATTTAAAGATTATGTTTGGCTGTTATTCCGATAGTAGCCTAGCAAATACTGCTATGGTTCATCTTGCTCCTTGGGCAGATTATTTAGACCTAGACAGTCATTTGAATTTAACAGATGATCCTTTTCGAGGGGCAACTATAGAAGCAGGACGTTTATTACCCAATCATCAACCAGGGCTAGGAGTAAAATATAGTGCTGACAGCTAAAAACCGTGTGGCAATTTTGTTAGAAGACGGCATTAAGGGTGATCATGGTAAAACGGGGTTGGCTTTTCTACGTTATAGTCAGACAGAAATCGTAGCGGTAATTGATCGCGCCTGTGCAGGGGAATCTTTAGGTGAGTTAACAGGCATTGATCGCCATGTACCAATTGTTGCTGATGTGCAAGCAGCCTTGGAATATAAACCCGATGTTTTGTTGATTGGTATTGCTCCTTCAGGTGGTCAACTGCCAGCTAGTTTACAAGCAGAGATAGAAATTGCCATTAATGCAGGTATGTCAATTGTTAATGGTTTACATACTTTACTGGGATCTCAGTATACTCAATTGCAGCCAGGACAATGGATTTGGGATATTCGTCAAGAGCCTCCTGGGTTGAGTATTGGCAAAGCCTTAGCGCGATCGCTTTCTGCTCAAAGAATTTTAACTGTTGGGACAGATATGGCAATTGGTAAGATGTCTACCAGTTTAGAAATATACCGCGCAGCCCTAAAACAGGGAATCAAAGCCCAATTTATTGCCACAGGACAAGCAGGAATTGCGATCGCAGGTCAAGGAATTGCTTTGGATGCTGTCAGAGTCGATTTTGCTGCGGGGGCAGTGGAAAAAACTGTTTTGGATTTAGGACAAGATCACGATTTAATTGTAATTGAAGGACAAGGCTCACTCTTGCACCCTGGCTCTACCGCTACTTTACCGCTAATTCGAGGTAGCCAGCCCACAGGCTTGATTTTAGTTCATCGTGCAGGAGCAAAACATATTCGCGATTTACCTGATATTTTAATCCCTCCGTTACCAGTTGTAATTCAACTCTACGAAACCGTAGCTAGTGCTGGGGGAACTTTTGGAGAAGTAAAAGTAAAAGCGATCGCCCTGAATACCGTAGGTATGGATACTCGTACTGCCAAACAAGCAATCGAGTCCACCACCAAGTTAACAGGACTACCCTGTAGTGATGTAGTTAGGTTTGGTGGTGAATCTTTAATTAGGGTTTGCTGAAAAAGTAGCAGAACCTCAGTTCGGGATCAGAAGATTGATCGGCTGAGGTAGCTATAAGCTATAAGCTTTGTTGAGTGACATCTTCAGTTTAACGATAGCCAAAATCAGGAAGATAGTCTATAATTTAGACCGTTAGTTTAGCGAGATACCTAAAAATGACTATTATGTTTTGTAGGGTACTCTCCACCGCCCCGAAATGGCTGTTGCAGGTATTACCAGCCAATCAAGTTTTAATGACTCCCCCATAATTGCCTCAGATGAAGGCAGCAGAAGTCTGTATCTAAAAATTTTGGTTTAGGGTACTGAATTTCTATCGGTTAATGCTTTTCAAAAGTTGGCTGAGATTTTTAAACTCGATTCAATATTGTGAATTGTTAGTTCAAATTGGAGTTTATTCAGTTGTTCAACTCGCTCAGATGTACTCTCACGATCTCCGAAAGCGAATTGTGCGTCTTTCAGCATCAACTAACTATACAGCTATCTGAAGAAGTTACGGATACAGATAAGATGGAACAGTGGATTCAACAAGCGCAACAGATCGCGTCTAAAAGTTATTCATAATCTACAACTTAATTTTGATAACTAGCTTAGGAGGGACATTGAATAGCGCAGTTTTACGGCGAGAGTGGTTTTCTAACACTCGACAAGACATCTTATCAGGTGCTGTAGTAGCACTAGCACTAATTCCAGAGGCGATCGCTTTTTCGATTATTGCTGGGGTAGACCCCAAAGTAGGTCTGTATGCCTCTTTTATTATCGCAGTGGTGACGGCATTTTTCGGTGGAAGACCTGGATTGATTTCTGCTGCCACTGGTGCAATAGCACTGTTAGTTGTCTATTTAGTTAAAGATCACGGGGTGCAATATTTGTTTGCTGCCACGATTTTGACAGGGATTTTACAGATTCTCTTTGGTTGGGCTAAACTAGGTCGCCAGATGAAATTTGTTCCCCGTGCAGTAATGATTGGGTTTGTTAATGCCCTGGCGATTCTAATCTTTATGGCACAGTTGCCCCAACTGACTAATGCACCTTTAGCCGTATATGTGATGACCGCAGTTGGATTGGCAATCATCTATCTTTTGCCCCGATTTACCAAAGCTGTTCCTTCTCCCTTAGTTGCGATTGTAGTGTTAACGGCTGTTGCTATTCTCGGCAAGATTGACGTGCCGACAGTGGGAGATATGGGAGAATTACCCAGCACTTTACCGTTTTTTATCTTGCCCAATGTCCCTTTAAACTTCAATACCTTACAAATTATTTTTCCTTATGCCCTGACAATGGCAATTGTTGGTTTGTTAGAGTCTTTATTAACTGCTTCGTTACTAGATGAATTAACCGATACTCCCAGCGATAAAAATCGAGAAGCCAAGGGACAGGGTATTGCCAACATTGTCACGGGGTTTTTTGGCGGGATGGCAGGATGCGCCATGATCGGTCAATCGGTAATTAATATTCAATCGGGGGGACGACAACGCCTTTCTACCCTCACAGCAGGGGTTTTACTGCTGTTTTTTATTTTGGTACTGGGCAATTGGGTTCGACAGATTCCCATGGCTGCTTTAGTTGCGGTGATGATTATGGTATCGATTGGTACTTTTAGTTGGGCATCGATTAAAAATATCAAGCGCGTACCTCGCAGTGAAACGGCAGTGATGGTAACAACGGTATTGGTTACGGTTTTGTCCCATAACCTAGCTATTGGGGTGGTGATTGGTATTGCCCTGAGTACGGTATTCTTTTCCCGTAAGATTGCCCAACTGGTATTGGTGGATAAACTTTTGAGTCCAGATGGCACGAAAAAAACTTATAGTGTGGCAGGTCAACTATTTTTTGTTTCTGTTGATGATTTCTTAGAAGCTTTTGATTTTAATGAAGAGTTGGAGTTAGTAGTCATCGATCTCACTCACGCTCATATTTGGGATCAGTCGGCGGTAAATGCCATTGATAAGGTAGTAATTAAATTCCGTCGTAATGGGGCAGAGGTAGAATTAATTGGTTTAAACGAGGCAAGTGCTACCATGCTTGAGCGATTAGCTATTCACAATAATCCCGATGCCTTAAACCAAAACGCAGGACATTAAACCTTTAACTAAAACAGAAGAATAATCAATCATGAAACGAATTCTTGTTTGTACCGATGGTTCAATTTTTGCTCAGAGTAGCTATGAATATACTGCTTGGTTTGCTTCTGGCTTAGATGTTGATGTAGAAGTTCTTTATGTCACGGATATCCGCAGTCAGAAAGTTACCTCAACGGGTAATTTAAGTGGCAGTATCGGGATTGATGCTGCTAAAGAGTTACTCAATAAACTGGTGGAACTAGAACATGAGAAAGCCAAGCTTAATCATGAGCGTGCTAAGTTAATTTTGGAAAATGCCAAGCACTTCTTTGAGACTAAAGGTATTGATAATGTCAAGCTGGTTCACGAAACAGGTTTTTTAGTAGATAGTTTCCATAAGTTTGAAGAAGATGCAGATTTAATCGTCCTGGGAAAAAGGGGTGAAGCTGCCGAGTTCGCTTCGGGACATTTGGGGGCAAATCTAGAACGGATTGTTCGCGCTAGCCATAAACCCTGCTTAGTAACTTCGCGTCAGTACAAACCTATTGAACGCTTGCTGCTAGCATACGATGGTAGTCCCAGTTGCCAAAAAATCCTGCAATTTCTCGTAGATTCATCTGTTTTTGACGGTTTGGAATTACATATCGTCACTGTTGCTAAGAGTGTAGAAGAACAGACCGCGATCGCACGAATTGAGTCAGCAAGGCAATTGGCAAAAAAGGCTGGATTTGAACCAATTTGTTCTGTAATTGAAGGACACTCCGAAAAAGCGATCGCACAGTATAGTGAAGAAAATAATATTGATTTACTGATGATAGGAGCTTATGGTCACAGTCGTATCCGTCATCTAGTTATCGGTAGTACCACGGCTCAAATTTTGCGTAGCAGCCATATTCCCGTACTGGTATTTAGATAAATTATTTCTTCATGGTTCAAATATAATCTAGTGTCAATTAATTTAATCAATCCAATTCATTTTCGCAATTGGCGCGGTGATTTGTTTGGCGGTTTGACGGCTGCCATTGTTGCCTTGCCTTTAGCCCTAGCTTTTGGGGTAGCTTCTGGGGCTGGTGCGATCGCTGGACTCTATGGAGCGATCGTGGTCGGTTTTTTTGCAGCCCTATTTGGAGGTACACCAGCCCAAATTTCTGGCCCTACAGGACCTATGACTGTAGTAGTAACAACGGTAATTGCAAGCTTAGTAGCGCGATATCCCGATACGGGATTAGCAATGGCATTTACGGTAGTCATTATAGGTGGTCTGCTACAAATTGTGTTTGGCTTGATGCGCTTGGGACAATACATTACTCTAATGCCTTATACCGTGATTTCTGGCTTTATGTCAGGGATTGGGGTAATTATTATTTTGCTACAAATACCTCCTTTATTGGGTCATATCGGAGCGGGGGATGTAGTGGCAACGCTGCAACAATTACCCACTTATTTTAATCAGCCTAATTGGGTAGCAGTAGGTTTGGGGTTACTTACCTTAGCTATCGTATTTGCAGCACCGCCTCAATTAAATCGAATTTTACCAGCCCCTCTATTGGCGTTAGTGATAGTAACATTAATCTCAGTATTAATCTTCCCCGATGCCAATCTAGCTCGTATTGGTGAGATTCCCAGAGGCTTGCCTACTTTCCGAATGCCTATTTTTAAGATCCGTGAATTAGCAGATATGCTTCGCTATGGGCTGATGTTAGGGGTATTAGGTGCGATCGATTCCCTGTTAACGTCTTTAGTCGCAGATAGCATTTCTCGCAGCCAGCATGATTCAGACAAAGAATTGATCGGGCAGGGAATTGGTAATATGCTGGCAGGACTATTTGGAGGTTTACCAGGGGCTGGTGCTACCATGCGGACGGTGGTGAATGTTCAAGCTGGCGGCAAAACCCCTTTATCTGGCATAATTCATGCTCTAGTATTACTGCTAGTCTTGCTATGGGCGGGTTCGTTAACGGCACAAATTCCTAATGCGGTGCTGGCTGGACTGCTGTTAAAGGTGGGGATTGATATTCTCGATTGGGGTTTTATTAAGCGTGCGCCTCGTATTTCTATTAAGGGTACGGGTTTGATGTACTTGGTACTGTTTTTAACAGTCTTTGTGGATTTGATCACGGCGGTGCTGGTGGGTGCTTTTGTCGCTAATATACTGACCATTAAACGCTTGAGCGATGAGCAAAGCGATCGCATTAAAACTGTTACAGATCCAACTGATGGTCATAATCTCAGTCAGGCTGAACAGGAAATCCTCTCTGAAGCTGGGGGAGATATTTTACTGTTTCAGTTAGGGGGACCAATGAGTTTTGGTGCAGCCAAAAGTATTACCCGACGCATGGCAATGGTCAAAAAATATCAAGCCCACATTCGGCAGCCCCACAGATGAAATATAAAAAAAACATAGATTCAGGAG
>CAYMWC010000126.1:0-16458 GCA_964393695.1 uncultured Pleurocapsa sp. | reverse complement strand
CTGACATTTTTTATTATTATATATGTGTAATTAATTTTGTGTGCCTACTTATAACGCGATTTTAAAAAAGAGTAAGTTAACCCTCAATTAATCACATCACAGCCAAATATATAAAAAACTTTCATAGTTGTATTTGTTGTTTATTCAGAATTGTTTTAGTTCGTTCAAAATCGACTATTACAAGCTTATTTAACGATGAAATTATCTTTAGCCTTACTTTTATACTTGTTGTCTTCTCAATTGATAATTACTTCTGTTTCTGCCAATCAAAGACAAGTTGTTACTAAATAAAATTTAGTATCAGTTTTTTATTTGGGAATA
Source organism: uncultured Pleurocapsa sp. (assembly GCA_964393695.1). GTDB lineage: Bacteria > Cyanobacteriota > Cyanobacteriia > Cyanobacteriales > Xenococcaceae > Waterburya. Next base: position 16,137 of record CAYMWC010000126.1, on the reverse strand, counting down.
GACAAAATTGGTAAAACTACCTTGATTTAGTTTATCCCAAGCATAAATGCGATCGCGGAATTGTTGCCACTGTTGATACACGGCTTTAAAATCAGGATCTTTGGCAGCAAATTCGTCATAGAGAGCAAAGGAAGCTTGTTCGGCTGCGCGTAAAATTTCTTCACTGTAAGGACGTAGTTGTACACCACTTTTAATCAGGCTTTGTAAGGCTTGATTATTACGAGCGTCATAACGAGCGAGCATAGTTGCATTAGCTTGATAAGCAGCAGTTTTAATCGCATCTTGATATTGAGCAGGCAATTTATTCCACTCGTTTAAGTTTATTTGTACTTCTAGAGTTGCTCCTGGTTCCCACCAACCTGGATAGTAATAAAATTTAGCTACCTTATTTAAGCCTAATTTTTCATCGTCATAGGGTCCTACCCATTCAGCAGCGTCAATTGCCCCTGTTTGCAGTGCTTGAAAAATTTCGCCACCACCTAAATTTTGGACTGTCACCCCCAATTTTGCCATTACCTGTCCCCCCAACCCAGGAAGACGCATCTTTAATCCTTTGAGATCGTTGAGGGTAGAAACTTCTTTTCTAAACCAGCCTCCCATTTGAGTCCCAGTATTACCTGCGGGAAACTGAATCACATTAAATTTTTTGGCATAAATCTCTTGTAATTTGGCTAAACCTCCTCCTTCATATAACCAAGCGTTTTGCTGTTGCGCTGTTAAACCAAAAGGAACGCTTGTACCAAAACAAAGAGCTGAACTTTTGCCAATATAATAGTAACCTGCTGTATGTCCGCATTGAACAGCACCCTGAGAAACCACATTTAAAACTTCTAAAGGAGGTGCGATTTCACCAGCAGCACGGGGAATAATTTTAAACTTACCACCTGTCAAGGCTGCGACTCGCTCGGCTAAAACCTGCGCTCCACCAAAAATTGTATCAAGAGAGGGAGGCCAACTTGTTGCCATTTGCCATTCTATATTTGGTAAATTAGCTAAGTCGGTTTTTGTTGTTGAAACTGGTTTTTGTTGATTTTGACAACCTCCGACAATCGCTACTCCACTTGCAGCAATTACCCCAGAGGATACAGATTTAACTATAGCTCGACGTTTCATATAATATTTTGCATACTACTAACTTAAAACATGAGAGATATCTTGACACTCTAGTGAAGAAAATGCAAATTGTTTAAAACTTTTGTTACTGTCGCTTTTACATTTATGCAAACTACATTACTCTTTTAAAAAAAATACTTATTTAAAATCTAAAGAAAAATTACAATTTTGCTTCAAAACTATCCTGACTTTAATTCATTATTTAAGTTTGAAGGATGAACAATAATAACCATCGCGCCTATTGGCGTGCCAATATACGTTTAATTCGCACTCTACTATTAATTTGGGCTTTTGTTTCCCTAGGTTGTAGTATTCTTTTCGTTCAGCCTCTCAATAGTATTAATTTTTTCGGAGTTCCTTTTGGGTTTTGGATGGCTCAACAAGGTTCAATTTATGTTTTTGTAATCTTGATTTTTGTTTATGCCATTCAAATGGACAAACTTGATCGTCGGTTTAAAAGGAGAGAATAAATTATGTCTGTTGAAGTTTGGACAACTATACTAGTAGTTATTTCTTTTATCCTCTATCTCTATATTGGCTGGCGTTCTCGTGTCCGCGACAGTAAAGGGTTTTATGTTGCCGATCGCGATGTTCCCTCTCTCGCTAATGGGGCTGCCACTGCTGCTGATTGGATGTCTGCTGCTTCTTTTATTTCGATGGCAGGGATGATTTCCTTTTTGGGCTATGATGGCTCTATTTATTTGATGGGGTGGACAGGAGGTTTTGTTTTATTAGCCCTACTTTTAGCTCCTTATTTACGAAAATTTGGGAAATATACAGTTCCTGACTTTGTAGGCGATCGCTATTATTCTAATACGGCTCGTTTGGTGGCTGTGGTAGCTGCTCTTTTTGTTTCCCTGACCTATGTTGCAGGACAAATGCGTGGAGTCGGGATTGTTTTTAGTCGTTTTTTGCAGGTAGACATTAATACAGGGGTTATTTTAGGGATGGTAATTGTTGCCTTTTTTGCCATTTTAGGTGGGATGAAAGGCATCACTTGGACGCAAGTAGCCCAGTATGGGATTCTGATTATTGCTTATTTAATTCCCGCTATTGCGATCGCTTGGATTCTTACGGGCAATCCTATCCCCCAATTGGCTTTTACTGGTAGCGATATGATTGATAAGCTCAATCAGCTACAAGTAGATTTAGGGTTTCAGGAATACACCCAACCCTTTGTGGATAAGTCTTTACTGGATGTTTTGTTAACCACTATTGCCTTAATGGCGGGAACAGCAGGACTTCCCCACGTAATTGTTCGTTTTTATACCGTCCCTAGTCCCAAAGCAGCGCGCTATTCAGCAGGTTGGGCTTTATTATTTATTGCCATTCTCTATACTACTGCCCCAGCAATTGCTAGTTTTGCCCGTTATAACTTGATTGATAGTTTGCATAATAAATCTATTGAAGAAGTAAGACAACTAGACTGGGTAACGAAATGGGAAAATACAGAGTTACTGGCTTTCAACGATCTTAATGGTGATGGACGGATTGAATTAACTCCTGACGAAACCACCAGTGAAATAACTATAGATCGAGATATTATCGTTTTATCGACTCCCGAAGTCGCTAATCTTGCCCCTTGGGTAATTGCTTTGGTAGCTGCTGGAGGACTAGCAGCAGCACTATCAACGGCATCAGGGCTACTGTTGGTAATTTCTAGTTCAATCGCCCATGATGTCTTTTATCGTATAGTTAATCCCCAAGCCAGTGAATCTCAGCGTTTAATGGTGGGAAGGATTATGGTAGGATTCGCGATCGTCGTTGCTGGCTATTTTGGGGTGAATCCCCCTGGTTTTGTGGCGGAAGTAGTAGCATTTGCCTTTGGTTTAGCTGCTGCCAGTTTTTTTCCAGCGATTATCTTCGGTATCTTTGATAAACGCACTAATCGGGAAGGCGCGATCGCAGGGATGATTATCGGCTTAGTTTTTACTACTTTTTATATCATTGGCGTACAATTTTACGGCATGACTCCTTGGTTTTTTGGTGTTTCTCCCGAAGGTATTGGTACAGTAGGTATGGTGTTAAATATGCTGGTGACTTTTGTGGTTTCCCGTTTGACTCCTACCCCTCCAGCAGAGATACAGCAGATGGTGGAAGAATTACGTTCTCCAGAGGATGAAGCTATGGTGGCAGATTTGGAGAAAGAAAAGGTTTTACGGTGATTTTTGACGTTGCTGATTAAGGTATGAAACCGAAGGTAATACTGTTCGTAGCTATTAGCTCTTAGCTATCAGCTATTAGCTTCAAATACTCTGTTTCAACAGGATTTAGTATAATACTTGGCTTTCCTGCTCATTAATAACAGTAATTTTTAAGATGGTTGAATTTATACAAATCAACGAAACTGATAAAGTTGTTCAAGCCTTGGAAGCGAACTTGTTCTCGTACTTTACAAACTTTGGTCGGACACCATTAGGAGAAGTAAATGAAAGTTCTAGTCTCCTCTACTTTTCTACGGGTATTGGTTCGCTTTTTTATAATGGAGTTTTTCGCGCGTGACTGCAATCGGAAGTAGAAGGAGCGATCTGAAGTAATTAAATATTTTGCAGCTAAACAAGTTCCTTTTTGCTGGTGGACAAGTAATAGCAGCCAGCCAGCCCATCTCGGTCAGTATTTAGAAGCACAAGGATTGCAAGATATAGGTTAGCATTCCGTGCGGGAAGCCCCGCGTTGTAGTGCCTCGGCGCGTTTTTTGTATGAATATTCACACAAAAAAGCCGCCGATAAGTATGTAGCACTCAACGTCGGGATGATAGCACGGGCTGGCACTATGGTTGTAACTGGTTAATTCAATATTCATGAAATCTTTATCTACTAAGGGTTTCAGTCGTTGTATGATACACATATCGACAAGAAGGATAAAAGCCTCAATCGATTTTGTACCTCGACAACTGAAGATATAGGGTTCTACAGGGTAGTTTGATCTAATTTGATTAATGCCTCCTGTGGGTAAAATCTTTAAGGAACATAGGTTCTAGGTTTTGATAGGTGACAAGCCTCATCACACCTCGTCGGGCTGGACTTGTACCTGACGTTAATACGCCGTAGTGGGAAAGAATCGAGTACCACGAAGGAAGTTCTCTCTACTCTGTTTCAGGGTTTGGGGAAGCCAGCATCGTAATCTTTGATTCGATGTCTGGAGAAGTCACAAATGAGCTTGCTTTTTGTTAAACCTCCCTCCATTCCTGATTCCGTGAAAACGGAGAAAGTCAAAGACTATATTACTCGCAACCGACATTATCAGCAGATTTGGGACATTGTGAATTTGTATGATGACGTGTTTTGTCAGAAAGCACCTGTTCGGCTTTCTACACTAGTAATTTGGGGAAAAGAAGACAAAATTTACGATCTTCGTGGAGTAGATCGATTGCAACGCTGTATTTCTGGTAGCAAGATAATACAATTACCCAAAGCAGGACATTTGTTACTGATTGAAAATGCAGCAGATGCAGCTTCAGAATACATAAATTTTTTACGAATAACAAAAAAAGTTTCGCTCGGCGATCAATCGCATCAATAAACTAGCTCGATCTTTACATATTTAAAACCGAAAATAAATATTTGTAGCGCTTCAACAGGCGTAACGTAAAATCAATCTCGCGAACTACTAGACTTTTCTATAGCAACTCTACGCTTTGACTCCAAACGGAGTCGCCATTTTTCATCAATTTCTGTAGCTAATTCGTATAAAGAAATAGTTTGTTGTTCAAAATCTTTGGCTAGAGAGAGTAGTTCATCAAGTTTTTTTTCATTCGGTAACTTTTTCATTGTAATTCCCTCAAAAGATTGAGAATTCGTTCGCCTCTTATTTTAACCTCTAAACTTTGCCCTAGTAACATCGACAAATCTTCTCCAGATTCAAGAATCTCTTCCGCTGTTATATCGGGTGCATTTAGACGTTCTACAATAGCCTCTATTCTTCTCCCTGAAATTTTAACAAAAAGCAGACCATTATTAAAAAAAGCCACGAACTGAATCAGCCTAACATTATCTGGAAAGTTAGACAAAATAGGTCGAACTAGATTTAAACCTTCTGTAGCTTCTCTCTCAATTTCTCCTAACTCCTGCTTTAAACGATCAACAAGAGACTGAATTTCTGATGGAATAGGCATTGATACTCAACCGATCAATATACAAAGTTAGGATCGCTGAATAATAATAACCGATCGCAAATCTAAGGAAATGGTAGATCTACAAATTGAACTCGCCAATTATTGGGTAAAATTAATTACTTATTTAGAAAGTTAATAATGAGAAATTCGCAGATGCGATCGCTATTGAAGATTTCTAGCGTCATTGATAATCTTACAGAAAAGCTTGGCTGGTTGCTTAACTGGTTAGTTTTATTAACTGTTGGGGTAGGTTTTTATAACGTTATGGCTCGTTATTTAGGGCGTTTTATCGGGGTGCAGTTGTCATCTAATGCTTTGATTGAGCTTCAATGGTATTTATTTTCAATTCTTTTTTTACTGGGTTTTGCCTATATTCTCAAGCACGGCGATAATGTGCGAGTTGATTTTTTATATTCTAATCTGAATGAAAAACAGCGATCGCTCGTCGATTTTTTAGGCACAGTTTTATTTTTAATTCCTTTTTGTTTAATTGGTCTTTGGGTAACATTTAATCCCGTTTTAGAATCTTGGGGACGATTACCAGACGGCAGTTGGGGAACTTGGGAAATTTCTTCTGATGCCAATGGTTTGCCTCGCGCCCCAATTAAAACTATGATTCCTATTGGTTTAATTTTGTTATTGTTACAAAGTATTTCTCAAGCCATTAAATATTTAGCTGTCTGGTTAGGTTATCAACAAGTAGCAGAACAAATTCGGATGGAAACAAACGATCATACCAATATTGAATAAGAAAACAGGAGCAGACGATGGGTTTTGAGTGGCTAGCAATTTTAATGTTTGTCGGCTTCTTCTTCATTTTGATGAGTGGCTATCCTGTTGCCTTTTCTTTTGCTGGTACTGCGATCGTTTTTGGCTTGATTGGGATGACAGTGGGGGCTTTCGATATTCATCGACTATTGCTGTTACCCAATGTCTGGTTTGGCACGATGTCTAACTTTACGCTTCTGGCTATTCCCTATTTTGTATTTCTCGGTTCAGTCTTAGAAAAATCAGGGTTAGCGGAGGAATTATTAGAAACGATCGGGATCTTACTAGGAAGATTGCGGGGTGGACTTGCCTTAGCAGTGGTATTAGTAGGAACTATTCTGGCAGCAACTACAGGAGTTGTAGCAGCGACAGTCATCGTTATGGGAATGTTATCTCTGCCCATTATGCTGCGCTATAACTACGATAAAAAATTGGCTGCGGGAGTAATTATTGCTTCTGGGACTTTAGCGCAATTGATTCCCCCTAGTTTGGTATTAGTAATCTTAAGCGATCAAATTGGTGTTTCTGTGGGAGATTTATTTTTAGGCGCATTAATACCAGGTTTGATGCTGTCTGGCTCTTATATGCTTTATGTAGTGGCATTGGCGATCGCTAAACCCGACATGGTGCCAGCTTTACCCCCAGATATTCCCATTCCTAAAGGTAATGCTTTATTAAAACAAGTCATTAAAGCTGTCCTACCGCCATTATTCTTAATTTTTGCAGTTTTAGGCAGTATTTTCTTTGGTTTGGCTACGCCTACGGAAGCAGGTGCAGTGGGAGCAGCAGGAGCTTGTATGTTAGCAGCCTTAAATAAACGTCTCACACCACAACTTCTCAGGGATGCTGCCCACTCGACAGCCGTGATTACTGCTTTAGTCGTAATGATTTTGTTTTGTTCTTCCTTGTTTAGCTTGGTATTTGATGCTCTGGGAGGTAAGACATGGATTACCAACTTACTTACTAATTTACCTGGCGGTTATCTGGGATTTATCATTGTCAGCAATATAGCAATTTTCCTTTTAGGGGTGTTTCTAGAATTTATTGAAATTTGTTTTATTGCTATGCCTTTATTTGTCCCTGCTGCCCAAGCTTTAGGGATTGATATGGTTTGGTTTGGGGTAGTACTGGCAATCAATTTACAAACCGCTTTTATTTCTCCTCCTGTAGGCTTTTCTCTGTTTTACCTCCAAAGTGTTGCCCCCAAAGAAGTCAGTACTTTGGAAATTCATAAAAGTGCGCTTCCCTTTATGGTATTGCAATTTATTGTCCTAATTATTGTGATTATCTTTCCTCAAACTGTGCGTTGGTTGATCGATCTTTCTACTGCTACTGGAGTTTCTTAGGAAAACAAAGGTTATGAGGAACTTGTGAAGAAAAAATTTATGTTTATGTTATGTAACTATGCTCTTTAGAGTCACCAAAACTGAGAGATAATAACTATGTCAACATATTGACAATATTGGATAGATGAATCAACAAAGCCTCAAAGCCTATCTAGATGTAATTAAAGGATTATTAAGTTGTCCCAGGGGAGAAGAATGGATACTGTTGCGACAAAATGAAAAACTGGTTAATCCCGAACTAGTAGAAGTTATGGAACAAGTCGCCAGTAATTTGGCAACAGAAGGTGAAATCAAAGCAGCTAAGTATCTACACAATTGGGCAGGAAAACTTCATCATATTTTGACTGAAAGCGTTCCTATTGCCAAAAACCATAACGATAAAACCGAAGCTTATCTTAAACTTATCCAAGCCTTGTTAAGTTGTCCTGAAGGTTCGGAAGCGGAAATTTTGGCAGCTCATCAAGAACTAATTGGCCCACAATTAGTCAGAGTGATGAAACAAGTCGCCAGTCAAATGACAGCAGAAGGAGATGAACAAACTGCTAGTTTCTTAAATAATTTGGCAATTGACTTGAACCGTACTTGGTTGCAACAACATGAATTCCAACCGACTTTTAAAAAAGAAGTTGCTAGCGATCCTTGGTTAGATGAAGATTCCCCTGTACAAAATCCGTCAGTAACAGAAACTCAAACAGCAGACTCAGAAGCAGCAACTATTGAACAACCCGTAGAAACCTCCTCTCCATCAAAGATTGAGAGCGATCGCCTAGCGGAAACTCAGTCCAACGAACTTGCTGAGTCTAAACGAATTGGTATGCCTACGGCAGCTACGCAAATGCCAGCGCAACCGCCTCATCCCCCAGAGCGCAGTTTGATCGAAGCTAATCGCCAACTCCTACAACAACTAGAAACAATTGCAGAGTCTTTAGTCAAGCTAGAAACAACCTTAGTTTCTCGACTACAACCATCAAACCCCTTATGGTATATGGACGTTCTCGAAAAAGCCGAAGCTGCTAACTGGATATTATCAACTGAAGAAGTAGAACAATTAATCGGTGTTAAACCCCAATGTCATCATGAAGAGACTTCTTATCACAGAGGCAACTGGGTATTTATCAAAGTAGGGAAAATTGGGGCGCAGACAGGCTGGCGAGTTCAAAAACAAACTGATTCAGTTAGTTAAAGTCGGTTAAACAAAATTGTTAGTAGGTTAAGTTGCTCAACCTTCACGAGTTCCTCAAATTATTCTTCTAGAACTATAAATGTAGAACGAATCAAAAGAAAAGTAATTCGAGCAGTCTGAAGAGTAACTATCTATTGTTAATATTTTTAATCTAAGATTGCCAACTATGGAACTTTTAGGATTCAAAAAGTCAACAGAAACTCCTGCTAACAAAATACCTCAAAAAAAAGCTCAAAAAATACCTAATCCTTGGTTGATTGGGTTGCTCATCGTATCTTTGGGAGGAGGAATCACTTATTGGTACATTTCTCAGACAACAACACCAACTATCGAGTCAGTAACAATTACTAACCTTGCACCTACAGAAGTGACAGCTTTGGGTAGATTAGAACCAGCAGGAGAAGTAATAAAACTTTCAGTCGCTAATGCCCAAGACAGTCGTGTTAATGAGTTGCTGGTAGAAGAAGGCGATCGCGTTACGGCTAAACAGTTAATTGCTACTCTTCAGGGATTAGACCAAAAACAGGCAGAACTATCCGAAGCCAAAAAGAATCTAGCAATTTATCGAGCTAAATTAGGACAAATTAAAGCAGGAGAAGCTAAACAAGCAGAAATAGCTGCACAAAAAGCTCAAATTTCCCGTCTAAAAGCTCAGTTACGCACCGAAACTATAGAAAGGGAAGCAGAAATAGCCGATGCCCAAGCTGAATTTAAAAACGCTGAAATTAACTATCATCGCTATCAAAGTCTCTATCAACAAGGAGCAGTTAGCCAATCAAATTTCGACGATCGCCAAGAATTATACTATCGAGCGCAAGCGAAATTAGAGCGAGTACAAGCCAGACTAGAAAACACCGTTGTAACTTTACAAGAACAACTTGCTCAAGAACAAGCGATGCTAAACAAATTAAGAGAAGTTCGTCCTGTCGATTTAGCAGTAGCTCAAGCCGAAGTTGAATATGCGATCGCGCAAGTAACCAGAATTAAATCGGAACTAGAAGACTATTACGTGCGTGTACCCATAGACGGTCAAATTCTCAAGATTAATACCCTGGTAGGAGAACAAGTTGATACCAGCGAAGGCATTGTCGAACTAGGCAGAACTAAACAAATGTATGCGATCGCTGAAGTTTATGAAACCGATGTTGGTAAAGTCAAAGTCGGACAAAGAGCATCAATAATTAGCGAACATGGAGGTTTTGCAGGAGAAATTCAGGGAATAGTAGACCACATCGGCTTACAAATTAAAAAACAAGATGTTTTAGAATCCGATCCCGCAGCCGCAAAAGATGCTCGCGTCGTAGAAGTTAAAGTTCGTCTTACTCCCCAAGATAGCGATAAAGTAGCAGGATTAACTAATTTACAAGTCAGAGTTCGGATTAATTTGAAATGACTAGTAAACATAATGACTATTAAAACTTTACTCCAAAAATTCACCAAAGAACCCCCTTTAGGTTGGGCACAACTCAGTCACCAAAAAGTCCGCTTGTTAGTCGCGATCGCTGGTATTGCCTTTGCCGATATTTTAATTTTTATGCAGCTTGGCTTTTATAACAGTATTTTTGGTGGTGTAACTCGCATCAACGAACATCTTAATGGAGATTTGTATATAGTTAGTTCGCGCTCTAAATTTATGGATGATGGTCAAACCTTCGATCGTCGTCATTTGTATCAAGCGGATGCTGTAGAAGGAGTTTCTGCTGCTAGTCCATTTTATTATTCCCATGCAGGCTGGGTTAATCCCTGGAATAAAAAAGTAACCGATGTCGCAATTTTGGCTTTCGATCCTGCTCATCCTGTTTTAGACTTACCCGATGTAAATCAACAGCTAGAAACAATAAAATTACCAGATCAAGTTCTAGTGGATCGCCAAGCTAGACCAGATTTAGGAGCGATCGCAGCAGCTTTTGATCACGGTAAAACAGTAACTACGGAATTATCCCAGCGTCGAGTCAGCGTTGGTGGGATGTTTACTCTGGGTAGCACGTTGTTTGTGGAAGGATTTTTGATCACTAGTGACTGGAATTATCTCCGCTTGTATGGTGCAGATAGTATTGATAATTTAAAAGTTGGGGTGCTAAATGTCCAGTCTGGCGAAGACATAGCAGCAGTCAAGCAAAGAGTTAGAGATAGTTTACCCAATGTTGTCTCAATTATGACTCATCAAGAATTCATCGCTGCCGAAAAAGACTTTTGGGACAAAAACCATCCCGCAGGCACAATCTTTAACTTCGGGGTAGCAATGGGTTTTGTGGTGGGAGTAGTAATTGTCTATCAAGTTTTATTTGCCGATGTCAACGATCATTTAGCGGAGTATGCCACCCTCAAAGCAATGGGCTATCCAGATAAAAGCTTACTTGCTATAGTTTTTCAAGAAGCAATTATCCTGGCTTTACTAGGCTTTATTCCAGGTTTTGGCGTATCTATTGGTATGTATAGTCTCCTAGAAACTTTAACCCAGATGCCATTAGCAATGCAATCTGCTGTCGCCTTAAGAGTGTTTTTACTCACAGTTACTATGTGTCTGGCTTCTGGTGCGATCGCAATTCGGAAACTTCAATCTGCCGATCCTGCCGAAGTATTTTAAGTCTTGCCCGCTAACCACTAACCACTATAAGGGCGCAAGCCTTACGCCCCTACTAACCACTAACCATTAACCTATCAACCATGTCCCCCAAACCGATCATCACCATTCGTCATCTCAATCATGCTTTTGGCAAAGGTGAATTACGCAAACCCGTATTGTTTGATGTGGATTTGGATATTTGTGCTGGGGAAATTGTCATTATGACTGGTCCTTCGGGGAGCGGTAAAACTACTTTATTAACTCTGATTGGTGGTTTGCGCTCGGTGCAAGCAGGTAGTGTTAAGATTTTGGGACAAGAACTTTATGGTGCAAGTAAACCAGAGTTAGTTAAAGTTCGTAATCAGATCGGTTTTATTTTTCAATCCCACAACTTACTTGCTTGTCTGACGGTTGAACAAAATGTGCGGATGTCTCTTAGACTCCATGAAGATATTGCTTTTGAGCAACGTAACATGATGACGACAACTATTTTAGAAGCAGTAGGATTGGGAGATAGGCTCAATTTCTATCCCGATAACCTGTCTGGAGGACAACAACAACGAGTGGCGATCGCTCGTGCCTTAGTCAGTCAACCACAGTTAGTTTTAGCTGATGAACCTACAGCAGCTTTAGATAGTAAATCTGGTCGCAACGTGGTGGAAATCATGCAGCAGTTAGCCAAAGAACAAGGTTGTACGATTTTGTTAGTAACCCACGATAACCGCATTCTGGATATAGCTGATCGAATTATACACATGGAAGATGGTCGATTGGCGAAGGATACGGCTTTGGTTGGTGTTTAGTAGTTCCTAAATACATAATTCATCAGGAGATTATTAATGACTGACAAAACAAACATGAAAGATATAGTAGTAATTCTTCCAGGCATTTTAGGTAGTGTCTTGCAAAAAGATGGCAAAGACCTTTGGAATGTTTCTGGTCAAGCAATTTGGCAAGTCATAAAAACTTTAGGTAATAGACTACAAGATTTGAAGTTGGAAGGAGATGACCCAAATATCGAAGATTTAGGGGATGGTATTAAAGCCACTAAATTAATTGCCGATACTCATTTAATTCCAGGATTTTGGAAAATTGATGGTTATACTCAAACTTCTAAATTAATTACTGATAATTTCCAGGTAACTGAAGGTAATATTTACGAAGATCCAGAGGATAAAGCAGCTAATTTTTATCATTTTCCCTACGATTGGCGCAGAGATAATCGAGGTAATGCAAAGATACTAAAACGATTATTAGATAAGAGGTTAAAAACTTGGCGTGAGAAGAGTGGAAATAAAGATGCCAAGATAATTCTCCTAGCACATAGTATGGGTGGTTTAATATCTCGCTATTACTTAGAAGTATTGCGAGGATGGCAAGATTGTCGCGCCTTATTTACCTTTGGTACTCCCTATCGTGGTTCGTTAAACGCAGTTAACTTTCTCGCCAATGGATATAAACAAGCTTTTCTTGATCTCACCGAGGTAATGCGATCGCTTACTTCCGTTTATCAATTGCTGCCTATCTATAAAGTGCTACAAATTGGCAATGAGAGTCATAGAATTGCTGAAGTCGCCGATTTACCGAATATTGTTCAAAATAAAGCCCAGGAGGCGTTAGCCTTTCATCGAGAAATCGAGGCAGCAGTTAAAAGTAATCCCAAAGATAATTACGCCACAGTGCCTTTTGTGGGCATACAGCAACCAACTCTACAATCGGCTGAACTTAAAGATGGTAAAATTATTGCCAGTAAGACTTTACCTATAATTATGTCTAGTCTAGATCATCTGGCAAACGGAGATGGTACAGTTCCTCAAATCTCTGCTTTTCCCATTGAATTTAGCGATCGCGATGTCTCAGAAATTACCAGTTTTATTGCTGAAAGTCATGGTGCGATCCAAAATCAGACAACAATCTTACTCAACATCCTCAATAAACTACAAATAGCTCAATCACCGTCAGGTACAATCGAAGATATTCGTGGTCGTGGTGAAGAAAAAAGTCGCAGTATTCAAGCAAGAAAATCTGGAATTAGCTTATCGGTTGATGATCTTTATCTCAAAGATGAGCAGATTGTAATTACAGCAGAAGTTAATCCCGAAAATGAAGCATTTGGTGTGCTTAAAGCCGAAATTAATGCTGTTTCTCGCCAAACTCCCTCGATAAATCTAGATTTTGAATTACAAAATCACGAATGGGTGCTTAAATCAGAAAATTTAACCCTTGAACCAGGACTGTATCGGCTTAAAGTGCAAACCGATAATACTGGTGATGATGCACCTAGTGCAGTTCACAACCTGTTTGAAGTTGCAGATATATAGTATGACGGATTGAGTTAAGTAGGTAGGCGTAATTAATTATAAAATGGAGTAAGGCAGGGGGAGAAGTAGAACGTTCTTATTTTATATTTAATTCTACCCAGCTACTTAAATAAAGGTAAGGGTTAACAATACCAAAGATTTAGTCAATTAAGATCTATTGCTTTACGGTTAAAAACCAAAGTTTTATTAGTGGATAATTCAGAATTATAACTATATCCAGCTTCAGCAAAACTTTTTAGATCTTCAAGATTTTTAAGTCGATTTTTGATAATGTAAGCTGCCATCATTCCGCGAGCTTTTTTGGCATAAAAACTAATTATTTTGTAGTTACCATTTTTCCAATCTTTAAATACAGGAGTAATAACATCTCCTAATAAAAGTTTAGGTTGTATTGCCTGAAAATATTCCTGAGAAGCCAAATTAATGATCGTTTTATTGTCTAGTTTTACTAATTGCTGATTAAGAGCTTGAGTTAATTTATCCTGCCAAAATTCATAGAGATTATTTATTTTTAAATCTTGCAACTTGGGGTGAACTAATTTAGTTCCCATTTCTAAACGATAGGGTTGAATTAAATCCAGAGGTTTGAGTAAGCCATACAACCCCGATAAAATTCTTAAATGCTCTTGAGCAAAACCAAAGTCTTGTTCAGTAAAGCATTTGGCTTCAAGTCCTTGATAAACATCTCCTTGAAACGACAGTAAAGCTTGTTTAGCCTGAGTATTATCAAAGGCTGGTTGCCAAGTTTGATAACGAGAAGCATTTAACTCTCCGAGTTTGTCACTTATCTTCATCAGTGATGATATTTCTGTTGCCGATAGCTGTCGCAATTGTTTTACTAACATTTCAGTATCGGCTAAAAAATCTGGTTGAGAAAAGCGATCAACAGTAGCAGGTGTTTCAAAGTCTAAAGTTTTAGCAGGAGAAATTAAGATTAACACTAGTGCAAGAAAGAAAACTACTATGTTTAATTAAAGTATTGTTGCACGGTAGTCGCTACTTTTTTGGTATCCATACCGAAACTGAACCTGCTAGACATCGAAAATCTGCCCATCCCTGATCATTAGTCACGACTGGTTCTTTGATATGTTCGGTCAGATCGATATAAGCTTGGCTAGGTTGACCTATTTCCATCCATTTAGTACCGTCTCCGCCATTACTTAAAACTACAGCCATTCCCCCTGGATGTTCTTCCGTACCCAATCTCGTCCAACCTATAGTATTAGCATGGTCAAAATAATCATACTGGTTACCAAAGGCATATTCTTTACGAGCAAATAACAGCTTATCAATGATCCACTGATGTTTATCGATCCAGATTTCATATTCTTGACCGTCTCTTCCCTTATCTTTGTAATGTGCGCCATAATAATCCGCATAGAAAATACAGGGATAACCACCACTTCTCAAAAGAATTAGAGCATAAGCCAGAGGCTTAAACCAACCTTCTACTGGCGACTCTAAAGATTGTAAAGGTTGAGAGTCGTGATTTTCGACTAAGGTGACGGCTAAGGCAGGCTGCTGTTGTACTAAAGTGCCATCAAAGATGCGACGCATATCAAAGCTGTTACCTGCTTTACTGGCTTCGCAAAAATTGTAGTGTAGAGGTGCATCAAACAAAGCGACATTTCCCCTAGTAATCCCAATAAAATGATGCAAGGCTTCAATATTATCAGACCAATACTCACCAACGGCAAATAAAGGCTTACCTGAATATTGTCGTAGATGATTAAGCCATTCAGGAAAAAATCCTGCTTTGACGTGTTTGACAGCATCAAAGCGAAAACCATCAATATTAGTGGTATCTATATACCATTCACCCCAATAATTTAATTCACCTCGAACTTCAGGATGCTGCATATCAAGATCGCAACCCATTAGATAAGCAAATGAACCTTTTTCTAAATCTACTTCTTGATCAAAAGCTTTATCTTTAAACAGATAGATTGCCTTGTTATTGCCGTCATAAACATTGTAATCAACAGCGTCAAAATGCCACCAATGCCACTCTAAACTTGAATATCTGCCCTTGCGCCCAGGAAAAGTGAAATGTGTCCAAACTTTAACTTTTTGTGAATCACCAATTGGATGATTGCGGTCATCGGGATTGTATGGTCTAGCATCAGTTTCTTCTTCTTTGTCGCCCCCCAGTTTATGGTTTAATACTATATCTGCATAGGTGCTAATGCCGACTTCTTTAGCAACTTTAATGGCATTGATATACTCATCTTTTGTACCATATTTAGTTCTGACAGAGCCTTTTTGGTCAAATTCACCCAAATCGAAGATATCATAAACTCCATAGCCCACATCATATCCGCCAGCAGTGCCTTTATAGGCAGGGGGTAACCAGACAGCAGTAATTCCCGCTTTCGCTAAATCTTTCGCATTAGTTGCCAATTGATTCCACAGCCTGCCATCAGGCTCAATATACCAGTGGAAATGCTGCATCATGACACCATTAAACTCGGACATTTTGCACTCCCTCCATTGGAAGTTAAAGGATTATGTTTTATTTAACTATTCAAATTTCTTTCTCCACAATCTTAGCGACTACCAGTTAATAAATCGTTTAGTTTACAGATTTACTAAAGCTAAATCTGAGAATGAGATGGATTGAAAGATAGAAGATCCTGAGAAGGTTTAAAATGTATCGGAGCGACGGGACTTGAACCCGTAAATGTCGCAATTTCTCACGCAATATCAATAACTCAAACACTTACTC
>CAYMWC010000125.1:0-16571 GCA_964393695.1 uncultured Pleurocapsa sp. | reverse complement strand
TAAAGTAATTGCTCCTGATATTAATGCAGGAAAATATAATTGATTGTGCGATCGCTCGGTTGATATTTTCTAGAAAGATTATCAATCACCTGACTGAAAAATAAAATGAGCGCGCAAAACTAAACTTTGTTGGAATTATGAAAAGCGATCGCACTTCTCAAAAGCCATAACGCGATCGCATAACACCGTAAACTATTATTAATTCAGGTGGGCAAAAAATAGCAATAGCTTAAAAGGTTTTCATGTAACAATTATTGCCCACCCTACGAGGGAGCGATCGCTCCATTTTCTCATTGTTTCCCTGTACAAAGATCGCTTTCTGAAATTTTTATAGGATTATAAGGAAGTATTATTTTTGACTCTTCTAAATCTGCTAATTCATCTAATGCTTTTACTGGATTAGTAAAATCAATTTTGTATAAATCAGGATATGAAAATTTCCACCATTGACTTTTTAACATTCGTTCAATAATATCATCAGTAAATCTAGACCGTATGATGCGACCTGGATTACCAACAACGATTGAATATTCAGGAACATCTGACACAACGACGCTATGGGCTCCAATTATAGAACCTGTCCCAATACTAACTCCGTTGCGTATAAATGAACCATCTCCGATCCAAACATCATGACCTATTTTGATTTTATTGATTGCTTGTGGAAACGGTATTCCTCGGTGAGGTGCATCTAAAAGCTCGGCTTCAAAATTTTTGTGCCAATCAAAAACTTCGGCATTTTCAAAAACTGATGAAGTAGAAACCCAATGCATAGCATGTTCATTACCGCCAAGAACTACATTGGGCGCAATCGAGCAATAACGCCCTACTTCTATCCAACAGGCACTTCCAGGCCCATGAATCATACTAAAAGCTCCTAGTGTGACAGGAAGATTCGGTCTGATTCTTTTAGTAATAACAGCAGGAGGTTCTATTTCGAGTTTATATTGATTGATAGATGCAGATTGCTCGGCAATTATAAAATTTTTATACTGCATAAATCGTTTATTCAAATAATTGGTTTAGCACTAAATTTATTAATTCTAAACAGTAGATAATTGCTTTAAACAATTTATCTGATTTGTTTTTGAATTGGTTAGCTCTTTTAAAGAATCGCTTGTATCTATTCCACTATGCATTAATATTTTTTGATATTCAATAGCAAGTTTGATTCTATTAATATCAAAACTTTTACCTTTAAAATTTGTCTCTTTGATTAATTCTCTGATATTTTGTATACTTGAAAATTGTTTCACTGATACACGCGGTATTAAAGTTGTCCTAGATAATTCTTGGGTTCTAGAATCATGGTATATGCAAATACCTGGTGTTGCAGACTGGATAGACAATAGATTTCCATGCATTCGTGTACCAATAGATAAATCCATTGAAGACAAAAATTCTAACCATGCATTAACGCTGAAAAAAACCTGAAAATGCTGTTTGACGAATACTAAAAACTCTTCATAAGATACACGAGGCAGTAAATATTTATGAAACTTTTCAATCCAAGATTTGTCAACTTCATCAAAACGTTTTCGAGCTAATGCAATCATGTTTTCTGGTGATTGACAAATATAATTACCACCATATAAACATAACCAATCTACTAACTTACGTTCAATAAATTTAAGTTGCTCGCGACCAGCACTTTCATTAATTACCAAATTTCTTGGCTCTACTCTTAGCTTTCTTTCAATAAGTTCACCTAAACTAGGATTTGGATTAATAAAGTTAGAAGGACAACCTATAACTACTGTATTTTTAACGCCAAGTTTAGCAAGTACATCAGCTGTATATTCTCCTCGTACACCAATACAATGAGAACGACTGGCAATAGCTTTAAGCCACTTGAGTGTGCCTTGTTGTAATTCAATATTGGTATCTAATTCTGAAGCTTGCGCGCCCAATCCTACTACTACACAGGGTAAGTTGACTTTTTCTATAAAATCAGCCTGTTTTTCCCAATTATAACGAGGGTTAATTTGATTTGCAGCAGGAAAAACAATAACATCACATAATTCTTTAACCAAAGCAGGTTCGGTATTCCAGGTAAAATAGTGTTTTGGGGAAACTATATGATGAGATACTGCATATTGAAAAACTAAGTTACCACTATTGTTCCCACTGCGTATAGATAATTCTTTGGTTGACATATTATAACTTCCATCTATATGTCCAGAATTTCCTATTATTCCCACTGATATTTGTTTCATAATTGTATATTTCAGAATTTTTGAGAGCAGAATTGACAAAATAAGTAATATTTATAAGTAATAAGAAGATGATTCACTATAATCAAATTTATTACTAACAAGATGACAATGCTTTCGATAAATTTCTATGTCTTCATTTGTCCAATTAGTTTGATTAATATTGATGGCTGCTTCTTGCTCTTGGCCTCCTGTACTTTGAGGTCTTTGAGTAATAAATATGTGAGCAATTTTGTTAATTTTTTCTTCTTCTAAATCTAAAAATTTTCCAATTTTTTGAGCTGTTATTGTTGGATTCAAAGCAATATCTCTCTGATCTATCTCTATAGAACAATGTTGTAATTCATCTTTAACTGTTAACCAAGACTCCATACAGTCTTTCCACATAATACAATGTTGTTCAAAAGAGACATGGGGAAATTTTTTGAGACGAGAGCTTATATTTTCAATACCACGTCTCTTAGCAAAAATAAATTTAGCTTTCGACCATATTTTCTGAATGTATGGAGCAGCTTTGATCATTGCAGAATCTGGAGACTTATCTAACCAAACTTTATCGGTAGCTAATGATTCACAAGTTTTACGGAAAAACTCAGCTATTTCTTTTTCCACATAGTCTTGACTAACATCAGCAATCATATGTCTGTTGTCATCAAGTAAGCTACGCTTAGAAAAATAATAGTGTTCTATATCTTTCATAAAAAATAAAATCAAAGGTAAAAAATGACCTTCTAAATATCCTTCAATCTGCCCTCCAGAGCGTATTGCCCCTGTTAAAATGCTTGTTCCTGAACGTCCTGAGCCAAGTATAAATATTGGTTGATGCTCCGAGTTTTCTTGTTGTTTTACTTCCATATCTGTAAGCTATTTTTGAATTTTTACACGTTAAAACCATCACATAATCTACAGATTTGAATATAAAAATGCATGCTGTTTGGCACTATTTTCTATAGACAATCGCGGATTAATATTTGGGAGCAATTTTTCCCACAATCCATACTCTGAACAAGCCTTTTTCATACTTCTAGCCAAGCTAATTTGATTTCTAACCTTAAAGTGTAATCCAGTGACATGATTTTCTACTTTTTCTGCCATTCCTCCTATATCACTACAAATAATTGGTCGTTTGTGCATAAATACTTCTTGAATTACTAAGGGAGAATTTTCCCACCAAACTGATGGCACAATTACCCAATCAACCAATTGAATTAATTCGGGAATTTCAGTTTGTTCGTACTTGCCGTGATGAGTAACTAGATCTTTGTATTTATCTAAAAACTCAACAAATTCTTCTTGGAATTCAGGAAAACCCGAAGCTATATTACCAAATAAATCTATGTGAAAATCAGTAAAATCTTTTTTCACTAAATATTCTACTGCTTGTAAAATCAATAATACGCCTTTGTAAGGATTTATTTGACCAAAAAACCCAAAATGATTACGTTTTTCTCCTGGTTCTAACTGTCGATGCATTGCAGGTTCATAGACATGACGACCATTTTCCATTACTGTCATCTTTGATTCGGGTAATCCCCAATCGATAAATCTTTTAGCTAGGAAATGACTAGGAGAAATAAACTGATCAACTAAATCTAGATGAGCTTTTAAAAATTCTTCTCGCATCTTGAACTGTTGGGGTGAATATTCGGGAAAGCAACGATAGCAGCTATTTGGCGAGGCAGACTCACATAGTTCGTTGTTATCTTTGCGCACCATTTGTCCGTCTCGATTACAAATTAAGATAAATTCATGAATAGTAAAAACAATTTTGACATTAGGTAATGTTTGTCTGGCAACTTGAATTGCTTCCACGCCAAAACGAATTGTGTGATGAAAATGAATGATATCGGGCTGTAGCTGTTGCAGAAAAGCTTTAAAATCTAGATACATAAAATTAAGTATCTGTTGAGATTGGTAGAAGTAGTCAAATGCACCTCCCCAAAATAAAGCTTCGTCTTCAGCGTCCACCAGCATTTGAAAAGGTGTTCCTGTATGAACTTCTCTACTATTAGGATCTGCTGCTGCTAAGAAAAAAGGTTTGTAATCGGTATGTTCGCGTATTGCCTGAAATAAATCGTAGGCAAAAATTTCTGCCCCTCCAGGAAAAAAATGAGGATGATTGTGAGCAATTATTAAAACTTGTTTTGTTTTTACTGGCGCAGCTATAGTCATGACTTTTGGCGAAATTTTCAATGATTACTGATGAATATCCATTAACTTGGCTATTTGTTCTCCCCAACGCTCGTGATGCAAGCGACCATTCAACCGCCAGGCTAAACTACCGTTATAAACGCTATTTAGAGGAACGGATTGCCGTTCTAAATGGTATAAAGTAGCATCAGCAAAATACCAACTTTCGTAACCTAATTTTCCACATTTAAGACATAGATCCGAGTCTTCAAAATCTCCAATAACATAATCTGTAGTCAAGCCTCCTACCTCCTCATAAAGATCTTTGCGAATCATCAAACAGGCTCCCGTAACTGCGGGTACTGAGCGAGTTTTTTGAGCGAGTAAATAGTTACCAGGTAAACCTTTGTAATAATGAAGAGTCAACCAGAAAGGAAAAGTCGATTGAGCGAAAAACATTCCTGCGTGTTGCAAAGAACCATCTTCATAAATCAGTTTTGCTCCCAAAGCACCAATTTTTGGTGAACTGGCATAGAATTCTGCCATTTTCAATACCCAACCTTTAGTTTGGGCAAAAACATCGGAATTTAATAAGACTAAATACTGTCCTGTCGCTTGAGATGCTCCTGCATTATTAGCTGCTGCATAACCGCTATTACGTTCCATTACAACTAACTTGACTGGCAATTGATAAAGAGTACAGTGATTTAAGAGAAAAGTTCTTAGTTCTTCTTCTTGTTCAGGTGAATCGAGAACATAAATAATTTCGCATTGCTTAATAGCAGGGTCGTTTGCCATTGTCGCTAACTGTACTTTGATAAAATCTAGTCGGCGATAGAGAGGAATGACTATTGAAACTAAAGGATTTTCTGTTGGTGAACCAATAACTGTAACATCTTTAATCTTGACTTGTTCGATACATAGTTGCTGCAATTTCAATCCCACAGGAGCTATGCAGTCAGCTAACATTGACTCAGAAACCTTATCGGGATTAGTAATCTGCATTACTTGTCGGCGAGCATTATAAAAATCACTGTATTTAGCATCTGGAATAATTTCAATTTCAATATTGCCTTTAAGTTGTACTAGAAAACGAAAGCTATGGAGTTCAGCAAAACCTTGAATTGATTCGCGAATTACATCAGGTATTGAAGCATAGGCGCAAAAACCCAATTTTCCTTCAAAGTTACCGTAACGAGTGTTTTGCAAAAACTCATTAACATCTCGTCGCTCTATGGGATATATATTTTGACTTGATAAATTTAGAGAAAAACCTAACGCAGAGATAGCAGTAATTTTCTCTAACATCTGATAAGGATCTTGCAACCAACCGCTGATAAATACGCCATCGTACTTCAGGGGAATAATATAGTCGATAAAAATTTTAAATGGCAAATTGGGATCGACATAATTAACTGGAGGAATATCGAGAAAATATTGTAATTTTTTGAATAAGTTTTCTGCTTCTGGCTTAAGCGATTCAGGAATTAGCTTGATGATAGAACTACTCAAAGTTTCCCGAATTAAATGTTTTTGATGATCTGGCTTGGTTTTGAGATGTTCGATAAATTCTAAACTATAAGCTTTTGTCGAAATCTTTCCTTCTACTAATACAGGAGAATAATTATAGTTAATGCAGATACCATAATTATCATACTCTTCTAAATATAAATCATTTTCAAAACAGGCAACGCCTACAACCTGTTGATGAGAAATTTGAAAAAAGTTAGCTTGAGTTACAGCATATTTAAGTTCGGAACAAACTAAGATTTCGGCTTCATTAATTACCCAACATTTATCTACAGTTGCCTCTAAATATAGAATACTTGGAGATAGCCAACAGCCATAATTTAAGTGTAATTGATGACCTTGGAAGTTTTGCCATAATACTTGACAGATACTGAGTTGTAATTCTTTTTGTTTTAGTTTGGTAAATAAAGAATTTATTTCTATACTATCAAAAGTAATAATATCGCTTGTTTCATTTTCTTGAGCTTCAGGATCTGTAATTTCTTCAGTAACTATTTCTACTGACACTGTAGATTCAGAATATTCTTTTGAATCATAATAATTATTTGAGTATCTTTCTGATTGATTTTTTTTATAAATAGCTAAATTTAACTTTTCTTGTATCTCTAGCCAATCAGGATTTAATTCTTGTACTCGTAGATAGGCAGCGATCGCCTGATCCCATTTTGACTCTGCCATCAAGGCTTCTCCCAAAGTATAGTGTAGAGGATAGAAATTGGGATAATATTGTATTCCTAGATAACTTACCGTTATTGCCTCGGCAATTTGTTCATTATGCAGTAGTTGTTTGGCTAAATTACAATAAAGCCAATCTGGTTGTATAGGGTCTAAGGCGATCGCTTTTTGATAATGCTGAATACAATTAAAAATATCTTGCTGTTTCTCATATAATATTCCGATCGCACAATAAATTTCATCAGATTCAGGGTAAATATTTAAAGCCTTATTTCCTAACTCTAACCCTTCATCTAAGGGTTCAACTTGAGCCATTAAAGTAATCACATTGCCATATACCCATGCAGGTTGATTACTATCTAACTCAATTACTTCTAAATAAAAAGCGATCGCCTCTTTTTTTCTCCCCTCCTTGTGTTTGGCAACTGCTTCAGTAGTTAACTGCTCTATGCGAGAAAGATCAGCCTTTTGTTTTTTTTCTGATACATTCTCTATCCAATCAATCGCTTCCATACTTTTAAATTTCATCTACCCAACTTTTTTTTAAGTAATAAAATTTTGATTTGAATGCTAGTCAGTTTTTAGACGATAGTTAACTTCTGCAAATTTACGTAGTTATAATTTTTTAATATTAATGATATTACTACTTACTGTTATTATTTGTATTATTTAAGTACATTTTGTTTTTGCACCAAAAAACTATTGTTCAAGGTTTTTGATGACAAATTGGTATTACGAATTAAATTTAGTTTGTATGAAGATAGCACAGTATTTTTCATTAGGAAATCAGTATTTATACCGATTGGTTAGTTGTTTTTTTGTAAGTGAAAACCCAGGAGATGTTTTTAAGATGATGTTATTCAATTAATTGTTGTAATTTAACTTTAACTGTTTCAGACATAAAAGGCGCGATCGCCTGATACGAATTTAAAGATATTCGATTCCAAAGAACTTCATCTTCA
Organism: uncultured Pleurocapsa sp.; assembly: GCA_964393695.1. GTDB lineage: Bacteria > Cyanobacteriota > Cyanobacteriia > Cyanobacteriales > Xenococcaceae > Waterburya. The sequence goes on along the minus strand of CAYMWC010000125.1, from coordinate 9,061 downwards.
ACCAACCGTAATATTTGTCGAGCAAAGTCATCTGTAGTATTAGCTGCAAGTACATTTTCTTCTGATCTTAAATTCATTCCTTCTGTACCAATAGTAGTAGAAACTACAGGCAATCTATATTCAAGACTTTGACCTATTTTGCCTTTCATCCCCGCCCCATATCTGAGGGGAGAAACTGATAATTTATGACTGAGAAAATAAGGAGTTAGATCATTTACATATCCTGTAACCGTAATCAGATTATTTGCTAAAGCTTGAACTTCTGAAGTAGGATTGCTACCAAGTAAAGTAACTTTGAGTTGAGGGTTTATTTGCCAGACTAACGGCATAATTTCTTGGCATAACCATAATACCGCATCAATATTAGGAAGATGATTATAACTACCAATAAACAAGATTCCCTCTCGCTCATCAAAACTAGGAATATTACCTTGATAAGGAGTATGAATGTTAGGAATAACTGCTACATTACCAACTGCTTGCGACTGCAATATTTGTTGTTCAACTGAAGTTACAGTAACGGTTAAATCGGCTTGATGAGCCATTTTTAATTCTTTCGCTTTCATGTCAATCCAGGCTGTTGCTGCCTCGGGATTTTGATTAGCAGATAATTTCCAGGCTCTTTTTAAGCGTAAATAGTGTAAATCAATGGTGTCGTAGATAATTTTAATTGCTTGATTTTGTCGAATTATAGCTGCATACTTTTCATTAAGTTCAGGACGGCAAATCCAAGCAACATCGATCAAAGATAACCGCTCATTTAGTTGTTTTTCGATAGGTGTTCCATAACCTGGTTGAGTATATAAAACTTCTATTTGTAAATTTTGCAAAATTGAAGTATAGGGTTCAGCTTTAAAGCCATTGTCTGGGAAAAAAATTACATGACAATTGAGAGTTTTTAAAATTTTGATGATTTCAAATAAGCGTCGTGAACCAGATTCTCGATCATAACAAGGTAAATAACTATCAATAACTAAAACTGTTAGGTTACCTGAATATTTTTTCGCAGCTAGAGGCACATTAGTTATACCCAGATTAGGCAAATAATTATCACTTTCTAGAACAGCTTGCCATTTTTGTTTAAATTTATTGGCATTAATGGTTTGATATTGCTTTGCACCTGTAGTGATAGAAGTACCCGAACTAATTCCTTCGTAATGAATTACTTGCGACTGGGGTTGATACATGACCTTTAGCCCTAGTTGATGGCGAATCGCAAAACAAAGATCAGTATCTTCATAATAAGCAGGGGCGAAATTCTGTTCAAAACCCTCTAAACTCTCGAAAATGGCTTTCCGCACCATTAAGCTTGCCCCTGAACAGTAGTCTACCTCTCGTAAATAGTTATACTCAGGAGCATAGGGGTTGTCATTGCGACCATAATTCCAACCTGAAGCATCCTGCCAAATAATGCCACCTGCCTCTTGGAGACTACCTTGGGGATATATTAGTTTTGAGCCGACTGCACCTACCTGTTCATCTTGGGCTAAAACCTCAATTAGACTCTCCAGACAGTTGGGTTGGATTTCGGTATCGTTGTTGAGGAAATAAAGATATTTACCTTTGGCTGCGGATGCGCCTTGGTTACAAGAGTGAATAAAACCTTGATTAGATTGCTGTTTGATTAAAGTGACAGCTGTAATTGTTTCTAAAATCTCTGATGTCTGATCCGTAGAACAATCATCAATAACAATAATTTCCACTAAAGTAGTTTTAGCAAGATTAGTTGCGATCGCTTTGAGACATTTGAGAGTATAGCCTAGTTGATTATATACAGGAATAATTATCGAAATTTCAGGAACATCACTATGGGGTAAAGTCTGCTGTAACTCCGCAGCGAGCGTCTGAAAATCACTTTGATCAGTTATAACTAAAGACTGAGGTTCAATCTGACTACGATCACAATTAGAATCTTGCTTTAATAAAGTTTGCAAACGCTCCAGAGCTTCACTATTTTTTGGTTGTATCTGGAGAGCCATTTGATAGATAACAATACCTTCGTCTAATTGCCCTTGTTGTACTAAAAGTTCTCCCAACTTCAAATAAAGATCCAAATTGTTTTTATCAATCGCTAAAGCTTGATGGTAGGGTTGTGGATCACTAGGATCTTGTTCGATAGCTAATTGAAAATGTTTTAAAGCTTGTTCTCGATATTGTTGACTTTGGTGATAATAAGCATCTCCCAGTTTTTGTTGAATTTTGGGTAAATCTGCTTGTATTTCGGCTGCCTGTTGATAAAAAGCGATCGCCTCTGACCATTGATCTAGCTTGCCATGAGCTTCTGCTAAATTGTAATATGACCAGGGAAAATCAGGTTTGAGTTTAATTGCCTGGAGATAGATAGGGATAGCTTCTGTCCATTGACCCAACTGAATTAAAGCATAGCCCAAATTATTATAAGACCAAGAAAAATCAGGTTGAAATTTAATCGCCTGACGATAGGCTAAGATGGCATCTGACCAATATTCTTGATGGCTTAACGCTTCTCCCAATTGATGATAAGCAGCACCATGATCGGGGGCATATTGAGTCGCTTTTTGATAACATAAAGCAGCTTGTGACCACTGTTGATCAGTAATATAAAGATTGCCCAGACGATAATATAATTCAGGATGCTGCTGAGCGTATTTTAAACCTTGCAGATAGCAATTAATACCTTGTTCTTTTCCGCCCAGTTGGGCTAGTAATTCTCCTAAACCCAGATAAGCTGCGATTAAGTCAGGCTGCTTCTCAATTGCTCGACGATAACAAGTAAGTGCCGACTGTTGTTTTCCCCAGCTAGCTAGATTTTGAGCTAGTTCTAAATACTCAGCAGCACTAATTCCTTCATTGTCGAGATTAATAGCTTGTAAGCAAGATTCTGTGGCTGCTTTTTGGTCGCCTATTTGAGTTAAAGCCTGAGCTAAATGACGATAAGTTTTTGCCATTTGGGGCTTCTTGGCGATCGCTTGCCGATAGTGTTGAATTGCCTGCTCCCAGTCTTGTTGCTCCGCAGCTAAAATTCCCAAGTTGTAATCATCTTCGGCTGTAGCTGTCGGTGATTGAGGTGCTGGAATTGAATTTTGAACTAAATTTGACTCAATAGGAGTGGTTGGCTGTGGTGGTGGGGATACAGAAGCGGTTAGAAGCTTAGCTGGAGGGGCATCTAAACTACTAGAGTTAGTCAACTGCAAAACTACTCGACAATACTTAGCTGCTTCTTCCCATAGCTCTAACTGTTCGCTAATTTTAATAATTTCTTGATATGTTTCTAGTCTCTGGGGAGCAAGTTCAACAGCCTGGAGATACTGCTGTCGAGCTGCTTTAAGCTGTCCTTGTTGTTGTAATGTTTCTCCCTGACGTAAATAGTCATTGAGAGTGGGAGTGGCAATCATATTTGACTGAGACTGCGCCTCTAATTGTTGTGCCTGAGCTAAATAAGCTTGTGCCTTTTCCTCTTGCTGCTGTAATTGACAGACTTTGGCTAGATGTCGATATACTTGGACAAATTCAGGTTTGACCTTTAATGCCTGATGATAATAGGCGGTAGCTTGATCGTATTGTTGTTGTTGGGCGTAGAGAGTACCCAAGTTGGCATAGGCTTCAGCATAATTCGAGTCAAGGGCGATCGCCTGACGATAGTAATCAATAGCTTCTGGGAGTTCACCTGTCTTTTGCAGAGCATCCCCCATTAACTTATAAGCTTGAGGTAACTGCTGATTTAGGGTGTTCGGAAAACCAGGGGCGAGCCTAATCGCTTTCGTACAGGCTTCAATAGTTTTCTCCCATTGCTGTGCCTGCCAATAAGTTTGCGCTTGATCTAAACAAACTTGGGCTTCATCTACTTCGAGCATTTTTAAATTATCTGTAGACAAATAGAGATGTTACTAATCAACCGCAAAATTTAACACTAAAATTCCCAAATGCCCACTATATCTAAATATTTAATTAAGGTTTTAAGAATAAACCTTGTCATAATAACTTTTATACTCATCACTTAACAATGGTTGCCACCAACCACGGTTATTGAGATACCATTCGACAGTACGACGTAAGCCTCCCTCAACAGTTTCTTGAGGACTCCAACCTAGCTCTTGTTTGATTTTACTAGCATCAATAGCATAACGGCGATCGTGTCCTGCACGGTCTTTAACAAAGGTGATTAGTTTGCTAGCAGGACGTACAGGTAGCTCAGGAGCAAGTTCATCCATAAGTTTGCATAGTTGTGTTACCAAGTCGATATTTTTTACCTCATTATTACCACCAACGTTATAGGTTTCTCCTGGTTTACCCTGATGAATGACCACATCTAAAGCGCGACAGTGATCTTCAACATAAAGCCAATCACGAATATTTTGTCCATCCCCATACACAGGTAGAGATTTGCCCAGCAAAATATTAATGCACATCAAGGGGATCAATTTTTCGGGGAAATGATAAGGGCCATAATTATTCGAGCAGTTAGTAATAATCGTGGGCATTCCATAGGTATGAAAATATGCCCTGGCTAGATGATCGCTCCCTGCTTTCGAGGCGGAATAAGGGCTATTAGGAGTGTAGGGAGTAGTTTCGGTAAAAGCTGGATCATCTGCCTCTAAACTGCCATAAACCTCATCAGTAGAGACGTGTAAAAATCTATCCTCTTGAGGTTGCTGTCGTTGATTCCAACGTTGGCGAAAAGCTTCAAGCAGCGTAAAAGTACCGACTACATTAGTTTGCACAAATGCTCCAGGGCCTAGAATAGAACGATCTACATGAGATTCAGCAGCAAAGTGAGCTACGGTATCAATAGCTTCCGACTCCAGTAATTTATCTACCAAGTTGCGATCGCAAATATCTCCCTGGACAAACTTGAAGTTAGGATTACTGGCTAAAGTCGCCAAATTCTCTTTATTACCTGCATAGGTTAGAGCATCTAAAACCACTACGCGATCGCCTGGATAACTCTTACACCAATGATGCACAAAGTTAGAGCCGATAAAACCTGCTCCCCCTGTAATCAAAATCCTGCGAGAGTGTATATTATTATTTTCCATTTACTGATTACTGATTACTGAATATTAATGTGAGAATGGGCGCAAGCCTTGCGCCCCTACAAATGACTAATGACTGATGACTGTTTAAGTCAATTCAATCGTTGAGTCATCGCCAATCATAAAGCGTAGGGCTTTGGGACGCTGGGGAGCAACTTTGAGATGCGCTCTTTCTCCGACTAAACTATCGACAATGCGATCGCTAATTCCCTCTAAGGTCGCTCCCTGGAGTATGACACTATGTTCTATATCAATATCAATTAAAGTTGTATTGTCGGCAATACTGCTGTAAGGGCCAATAAAGCAGTTTTTGATTTGACAGTTATTACCAATGGTTACAGGGCCACGAATCATCGAGTTGATGATCTGGGAGTCTTTACCGATATGAACTCGACCACTAATTTTACTGTCTGCATCAATCGAGCCTTCAATAGTTAGCTCTAAGCAAGTATCTAGAATAATTTGATTGGCTGCCAAGAGATCGTCTTTTTTCCCTGTATCCAGCCACCAGCCTTCTAATCTAAAAGATGCGACACTTTTTTGTTGATCGATTAAATATTGAATAGCATCAGTAATTTCTAATTCCCCTCTAGCAGAGGGTTGAATATTGGCGATCGCCCAATGAATTTCAGGCGAAAATAAATAAACACCCACTAATGCTAGATTGGAAGGGGGATCTTTGGGTTTTTCAATTAGTTGTAAGACTTTGCCTTCACTATCTACCTTAGCTACCCCAAAAGCACTAGGATTTTCAACTTTGCACAGTAAGGTTAGAGCGTCTAAATGTTGAGATTTGAATTTATCTAAAAACAAGTCTAACTGGCTTTGAACTAAGTTATCCCCTAAATACATTACAAAGGGAGAGTCGCCTAAAAAAGGTTGAGCAACTTTAACGGCATGAGCCAGACCTAAAGGTTGATCCTGTTTAATATAAGTAATCTTAGCTCCAAAGCGATCGCCATTACCCGTTTTCGATTGTACCTCTGCACCTGTTTCGGGACTAATGATAATTCCAATTTCGGTAATTCCAGCTGCCACAATCGATTCAATACCATACCAAAGAATCGGTTTATTAGCTACGGGGACGAGTTGCTTCGCACCTGTATAAGTTAGAGGACGTAACCTTGTACCTTTACCACCAGAGAGGATAATTGCTTTCTTTGTTATGTTGATTGGCTTCGTTGATATTAGACTGTTTTGGTAGCTATTAGCTATTAACTTCCTACTTCCTATTTCCTACTTCCAAAGACTGCCATTCGTATAGCATTTTCCTCAGAGATTCGCGCCAATGGGGAGGATAAACTCCTAGTGTTTCAGTGATTTTAACTTTAGATAAGACTGAATAGGCAGGGCGTTGAGTGGGGGTAGGATATTCTGCGGTAGTAATGGGTAAAACTCTGGCAATGTTTAAGGGAAAACCAAGTTGTTTTGCTTCCTCAAAGATAGCTATAGCAAAATCATACCAACTAGCCACGCCACTATTGGTAAAGTGATAAGTCCCCTGAATATTAGCATCTTGAAAAGATTTATCTAGTAGTTGAGTAATTGCCACCGCAATATCATAAGACCAAGTTGGACTACCGATTTGATCGGCTACTACTTTTAATTCTTCCCTGTCTTTGCCGAGTCTGAGCATGGTTTTGACAAAGTTACCATGTCCTCTAGAGCCATATACCCAAGCTGTACGCAAAATAATATGGCGATTACCCTTCGGGTACGCTATGCCTACGGCAGCTTCGCAAGCGCGAGCGCAATTTTCTCTGACTCCTGTTTCTCCTAATAGTTTAGATTTTCCATATATCCCCAAGGGATCAGTCTGATCTGTTTCTAAGTAAGGAGTATAATGCTTACCATTAAAGACATAATCAGTAGATATGTGCATTAAGGTAGCACCGATATCTTGAGCAGCTTGAGCGATCATTTTGGGTGCAGTTGCATTAATCGCCATTGCTAATTCGGTTTCTGTCTCTGATTTATCGACAGCAGTATAAGCAGCAGCATTAACAATCACATTCGGTTTTATCTCTGCGATCTTGGCTGTAATTTGTGCAGGTTGACTTAAATCTAAGTCCTGGCGACTAACACTGATTACTTCTCCCAAGGCAGTTAGAGTTTGTTGTAATTCTTGACCAACTTGTCCAGTAATTCCTGTCAGCAATATTCTAGTCATGCAAACACCTCAGCTTGTTCTAAATGCAATCCCGACTTATCTTTGACTGATAAAATTGGCTCATCTTTGATTTTCCAGTCGATATTGAGAGCAGGATCGTTCCAAAGAATTGAACGTTCATATTCTGGAGCATAATAATCAGTGGTTTTATATAAAAAATCTGCCGTAGCCGATAAGACCACAAACCCATGAGCAAACCCTGGTGGTACCCAAAATTGCTTTTTATTTGCCTCACTGAGAATACAACCTGTCCACTGTCCAAAAGTAGGAGAACTTTTACGGATATCTACCGCCACATCATATACTTCTCCTAATACAACTCTGACTAACTTTCCTTGAGGTTGCTTAATTTGATAATGTAAACCTCGTAAGACATTTTTAGCTGATCTAGAGTGATTATCCTGCACAAATGGCGTTGTAACTCCAGTTTTCTCTCTAAAGGTTTTCTCATTAAAGCTTTCCATAAAAAAACCGCGATCGTCACCAAATACTTTTGGCTCAATAATTAAAACATCGGGAATTGTTGTCTGAATTACATCCATGAAGCTTTTCTCTGATTTTTAACCGCCCTTCAGCAATAACTCTACCGTAAATCTACGTTATCATCGGACAAAAACAAGATAACACGCGCTTCAATAAAATATATTCCGAAAATACACTGAGAAATTTTACTATTACCCTAGATTTTTTCTATTGGTATAAATTGCTCATTCAAAATTTGCTCTAAAGAATAAGGACAATTAACAGGTATATCAGCTATATTTGACTTAAGTATCGCTTCTTTTCTGGCTCTAGTATAAATACTACTTAGTTCTTGTTCTGCGTAATTTCTGAGAGTTTTTGAATCTAGATACTGTAATAGTTCAAACCTAAAATTACTAATCTCTTCTAACCAACCTCGACCGCTCCATTGTCTTTCTATCTGCCAATAATTGTAGAGTAGCAAGTGTTTAATTAGTTGCTTGAGGAAACTAACAACCGCTCGTTTTTCACTTCTACCCAAATTTTCTATTTCCTCGATTAAATGTTCCCAATCTAGTTGATTTAATTTACCTGCTTTTAAAAGTTCTGTGGTTTTTTCTAGCCACAGGTAATAATCTTGATCGTATATCTGGCTTAACTTTGATACTTCGATATTCACCTATATTTTTATGATTTCGCTAGATGGAAATTTTTATTTAAAAATTATAACGTAACCAGTTTTGTTAAAACGGTTGAAAGATATCTACTTCTTAATGATAGTTAAGAAGTTAAGAATATTACAAATTTGCCGAGCCGACTAACAATGGCTTAAAACTGACCTCTAAAAACTATTATTAAGGTGTTAAGGGTCGAGAGGACTTCTTACTCCTCTACCACCGCGATTCAAAACATGAGTATAAATCATCGTTGTCTTGACATCTTTATGTCCTAGCAATTCCTGCACTGTCCTAATGTCATAGCCATTTTGCAGCAAGTGAGTCGCAAAACTATGACGAAATGTATGACAACCAATTTTCTTCTGAACTTGTGCAGATTTAACGGCTTGCTTTAAAGCTTTCTGTAAACTAGTTTCGTGTAAATGATGACGACGAATCTCTCCACTACGAGGATCTCTTGAAATACTAGCGGAGGGAAAAACAAACTGCCAAATCCAATCATACTTGGCATTTTTATATTTTCTCTCTAATGCAAATGGTAAATAAACTGAACCATATCCTTTTTGTAAATCTTGTTGATGTAATAATTTAACGCTTTGTAAATGAATTTTTAATTCTTCAGCAATACTTTCAGGTAGCATAGTTACTCGGCTTTCCATTCCTTTTCCATCGCGAACGATAATTGTTTAAATACCCCATATAGGGTAGTTATCTGGAAAACGTCAGTATAATAAATAGTT
>CAYMWC010000124.1:0-16598 GCA_964393695.1 uncultured Pleurocapsa sp. | reverse complement strand
CCAATGGCTCTAATGCTGATCTTGTCACTGGAGAGCAATTTGCGATGATTTCTTAGAACTTTGATTGAGTGAAGTCAAAAGTTAAAAGTTAAAAATATTAATCTCTCCTCTGCTCCCTCGCTCCTCCACTTTATCTGCTAGTAGACTTGGGCGTAAGTAAAGCAACCCTTTAAAAATCCTGAAAGCTTTAAGATTAAAAACTTCTGACTTCTGACTTCTGACTTCTGACTTCCGCGTAGCGTTACTAGTACTTACATTGGGGCAATTATACCGAACTCTTGAAGTGCAGGAAGAAAATTCTGGTTTTCGTGGCTAGGACGACTAAGTTTAATTAGGGCAAAACGTTCGGCAGCAGAGAGATTCGACCATTGTGACTGAGAAATCTTCACTTGACATTCTTGGGCTTGGGTTTTTACAGCATCTGGGATAGATGTACCATCTAACCAGGGTGGATGGGGATCTATAGCTAATTGTTTAGCGGGTTGACCAGTGTAAACAGTCACTAGGTTTTGCAGAAAATCATGATATACTTTGGTTTCTGCCTCAGTTTCACAGGGCATATCAACTAAAGTTTGACGTTCTAATTGACTAAATTGATTCCAATGAACTAGCTTGAGCTTGACACCACAATTATCTAGCTTCATTCTGACTTGCATTGGAATACAACTTAAAGAACCAACAAAATCAGCTTCAAATTGAAAATAATTAGATTGTCTTGATTTTTGAGTTGTAAATTCTGAATTATCCATGTGACCTCAAACAATTGATAGGTATTCATCCTACTGCAAAATCAGGACGAACTATAATAGATCAAACAATGGCGATTACCCTCCGCCTCCCCGATAGGAGGGCAAACCAAACTAAGCGGGACTTGTCCTCACCATGGGAATAAATAGCATAAGCGATCGCATTTGTACATTTTAGATCAAACTTTCTCTAACTTTAGTCTTAGTTGGCAGTAATTTCTTCCCACTAAAGTCATGATTTTCTAGGACCTCACGAGCATTTGAGGTTTAATAAAAGAACAAGCCCTTGCTCCCAGCTAAAGTTATGAACTATTGGTGGAAAATTCAACCCAATCCTTTTCGCTTTTTATTGCTTGCCGAATGGATTATGCTAGGCAGTTGCGGTTCTTTAGCTGTAATTGAAGCTTTTCAAGACCAAACTATTCCAGTTGAACATATTTTAATTCTAGTCTTGCTTGGTTCGATGGGTTTGGCTTTGCCTAATGGTTCTCTGGCTGTTCGGGTAGCTTATACAAGTATCGAAATCGGCTTAATTGCCATTGGTACATCATTAGGCTATCTCCATATCTTGCCTACTTTATACTTGATTGTCGTTATCCGCAGTTGCTTTTTATTTAAATCTGTCGGTCGTTGGGTAGTTGCCAGTTTAGTCTTTGTCCTTTTTTTATTGGATGAGGCGCGCTATGCTCAGCGAATTTTACCAGAATCACCTGAACAACAACTTGACTTTTTCATGCATTTGATGGCGCAGACTTTAGTTTTTGGCTTAGGCATCTTTTTTGTCTTACAGTTAGTCAATAAATTGTTAGTTGAGCGTCAAATTAAGCAACAACTTGCTTTAGCCCACGAACAGTTACAAGAATATTCCCAAAAAATTGAAGACCTTGCTGCCGTACAAGAACGCAATCGCATTGCTCGCGATATTCATGACTCTCTTGGACACGCCCTGACATCTCTTAATATTCAACTGCAAACGGCGGTTAAACTTTGGCAAAAAAGCCCCAAGCAAGCCTATACTTTTCTGGCACAAGCTCAAAAATTAGGAACAATCGCCATGAAAGAAGTACGTCAATCAGTTGGCACTTTGCGAGCAGATCAAGTAGATGCTCAGCCTCTAGAACTTAAAATTCGAGCTTTAATTGACAATTTTCGTTCTGGTACAGGTTTAACTATTCGTAGCAAAATTGCTCATTGCCCCCAACTGTCATCCCAAATCGACAAAACTATCTATCGGATTATGCAAGAAGCCTTGACTAATATAGCTAAGTATGCAGAAGCCACAGAAATAGAAATTGAGCTAAATGTAACCGCAGCAAAAGTATATTTGACTGTTCAAGATAACGGTAAAGGATTTAAATTAAATCAGAACAAGACTGGATTTGGACTGCAAGGAATGCAAGAAAGAGTTAATGCTGTTAAAGGTTATTTGCAAATTCAAACTTCACCAGGATCTGGCTGTCGAATTGTCGTAGAAATTCCTTTATCGAGAGTCACAGCCTCGTTGCTTTAAGCTAATTTTTTGATTTATTCCCGATTTATTCCCGATGGTTAATTAACCTATGATTAAGAAGAGGAATCACCAGCGGGAGTAAGAATAGATGATTGGCATTGTACTCGTAGACGATCAAAGTCTCGTTTGTCAGGGATTAACAGCCATGTTATCACTGGAAGAAGATTTAGAGATTCTTGGTACGGCTAATAACGGTCAAGCAGCCATTGATTTGGTAACCAAGAAGCAACCCGACGTAGTATTAATGGATGTCCGAATGCCCGTCATGGATGGCAGGGAAGCGACGAGACTTATTGTTCAAAAGTTTCCAGAAGTCAAAGTATTAGTTTTGAGTACTTTTGATGATGACCAGTATATTGCTGATGCTATGAAAGCGGGAGCAATGGGTTATTTACTCAAAGATATGCCCTGTGAAGAACTAGCCCAAGCAATTCGACTTGTTCATAGTGGCTATACTCAATTAGGCCCTGGACTAATGGAAAAATTTCTTCAAGGAGTTTTACAACCTGATGTTAATAAGGCTGAATCCTTGACGGCAGACTTGAGTGAATTGACCAAAAGAGAAAAAGAGGTGTTGTGCTTAATCGGGAAAGGTTGTACCAATCGTGAAATTGGTGAGAAACTCTACGTTACCGAAGGAACAGTTAAGACTCACGTTACTCACATTCTCAACCGTCTCAATCTGCGAAACCGATCGCAGATCGCAATTTATGCTAATTCTGTTATTAATGGCGCACTATATTTGGAGTCATGAATTACGGACTTAGAGCCTAGAACCTACACTCTAGGCAAAGTGGCTCTAACAATTTCCTCAAAACAAAAATTATCGACTAATTCGATGATTTTATTGGCTAACAGTATGTTAATGTCGGTTATTTGTGCGCATAATTGTTTGATTTGTTTGCCATTTACTTGAGTGGCAGCTTGATGTAATTGTTCTACCCATTCCACAGGCATTTGAGCCATACATTCTGTCATTTCCTCTAAACTGATTGAAGATTGATCGCCAGATGAATTGACTAGATTCTTTTGATTACTGAAATTATTAAGATTGATTGTAGTTGGATCTGCTTCGACCTTAGACATTTCCAGTAAGTGATTAATCAAAGTCAATAGATGTTTGCCGCTACGGGCGATCGTATGCAAGTATTCCTGTTGTTGGGGGGTAAGAGAACCTTTCAAAATCATCAACTCAGTAAAGCCCAAGATAATATTGAGGGGAGTTCGCAGTTCGTGACTCATATGCGCTAGAAATGCACTTTTGGCTCGGCTTGCTGCTTGCGCTGCCTTTTCCGCTCGCTTGCGCTCGACAACTTCTTGTTCTAATTCACGAGTCCGCTCGGCAACCTGCTGTTCTAGCATTTGGTTGTAATCCCCTAAGAGTCGCTCGGCTTGTTTTCGTTCTGTAATATCTGTAAAAGCAGCGATCGCATAAATAATTCGACCGTCTTCATCAAAAATGGGCGTACTAATCACTTCTAGAGGAATAATCCGCTCGCCTTGATGCAATTCGAGATCGTCGGCTTTGACCATTTCTCCCTGTAGCGAGCGAATGATGGGTAATTGCTCGGCTGGATAGAGAATATTAGTTCCAGCCCGATATACTTGATATACGCTGCTGAGGCGATCGCTCGTGGCTTGCGATCTTTCTTCAATATCTTCAAGATTAAGTAACAGTTCTGACATGCGATTGGCAAAGTAGATTTGTCCAGTGGCATCATGGACAGAAATGCCAACTGGTACTGCTTCTAAAAATTGCTTCAGTTGGCTCTCACGCTTCGATAGGGCTTCATTTAAGGCTTTCATCTCAGCAAAGGAAATTTGCAGTTGTTGCGCCATGCGATTGAATGATGTTGCTAATTCCCCCAGATTGCCAGAGCGCGCAATTGATACAGTCTGACCCCATTCACCTCTGGCAAGTGCCTTAGCTGATTGGCTTAAACTCACTAGGGGGCGGGTAATCCACCGAGCTGTCAGAATGCCAATGGCAACCCCCACGATCAAGGCAGCAATACACAACAAGATTGTAATACGAGTGTTGGCATTAATTCGTTCCATGAAGTCGGCTTCTGGAATCACGATAACGATCAGCCAATCCAAACCATACCGATCTTGGAAGGGCAACACTTGGACAAATTGCCGTTTCCCGTCGATACTGAAATCTAGTTGCTGGAGGGTTTGAATTGTCGTGAAGCTACCAAAGCGATCGCGTAAATAGGTAGCAGTCGATCGCACGGTGTTGTTTCCACTCTTGATCGCAGATAGACGTTTGGCATTTGAACCACTGCCAACAGTCATTGGCTCTTTGGTAGAGGTAGAAATCAATAGTCCAGATCTTTCCATGATGAAGGCACTGCCAGTCTTACCAATTTTCAGGCTTCTAAGAAACTGACTCATCTCTTGGGGTAGGAAAAGATCCGTTGCACAAACTCCCTTTAAAGAGCGATCGACCTGGCTGTAGATGGGGATGCTGGCTGTAACCGTTGGTAATTGTGTGGTGAAATCTAAATAAACTTCGCTCCAGGTTTCTTTACCTGTTGCCACAGCCGCTTTATACCAGGGACGCTGACGAGAATCGAATTTCCTGGTATCTTTTCCCGCGAGTTGGGCGCGCCTTCCATTTAAATCCATGCGGTAGAATCTTGGAATATCATCCGTTGAGGGGTTACTTTCCCAAGTTCGCAAGGAATTTTTCCCTGCTAGTCTGCCCACACCGAATACTGCTCCCCTTGATTCGCTACCGCAGTAAATTAAACTCGTGGAGGGAAAAATATTAATTTGCTGCCAGAATTTGTCTTCGCCCTTAGCATTGTCTACGTCAATACTACCTTGGGCGAAAGCACTGGCATTAAGATGGTTAATAACATTGGGAGTTTCAGTATAGATCCTAAGCTTCTCTTCAATCCTACTGGTTAGTTCGTTCCGCAGTTGGCTGGCGAGATCGTTGACTGCCTCTTGCCCATTCCTAAACGAGAAATATCCTACCAGTCCGACTGTTCCCAGGATTTGCACGACGAAGGGAACGATCAGGATGGTTTGCAGAGGAAGTCTGCTGACAGATTTAGTGATGAAGCGGTTGATCATTTGATCATTGTTGATTGTTGATTGCTGATAGCTGTAAGACTATATCACTTGCTTAGTCTTGTTGTGTGACTGAAATAATTTCTTCAAAACAAAAGCGATCGACTAGAGCGATTAAGGAATTGACTAGAGCGGGATTGGGTTGTGGGATTTGCTCGATCGCCTGAAGAACTTTTTTGGCATTTACTTGAGTCGCAGCTTGATGCAATTTTTCTACCCAGTCACCAGGCATCTGTGCCATTACCTCTTTCATCTTATCTAATTCAAGCAGTGTATTTTGGAGTTCAACTGATGTATTCTCGGCACCAGTACCAAGTGACTGAGGTATCTGATAACGGTAGCGAACGCCTAAGTATTCCGTCATCTTGGTAAAGATTGTCTCTGCTCGAAATGGTTTACGCACAAAGTCATCAAAGCCCTTTGTTAAGGCAGTGGAGCGTTCTTCTTCAAAAGCACTTCCAGTCAAAGCAATAATTATCGGCACTTTTCCCTTGCTTAAAGCTTTAATCTGTCGAGTTGCTTCATATCCATCCATCACAGGCATACGAAGATCCATCCAAATTAAGTGAGGCGACCAACTTTGATAAAGCTTGATCGCTTCTCGACCATTGCTTGCCCCTTTTACTTCAAAACCAACATCAGAAAGCCAATCAAGTAGTAACCGACGACTGTCCTGTTTATCTTCCACGATCAAAATTCGATAATTTGGCTCTCCTGTTTCCAAACCAATCACCTGCCGACTCGGTTCTTTTACTTGCAACTCGATCGCTTCAATCGGACTAGTTTGGATGTCAAATTTAAACAGGCTTCCTTCTCCTAATTTACTCTTAACAGTAATTTCTCCGCCCATTAGCTGAATAAATTTTTGGCTAATCGGTAATCCCAAACCTGTTCCTTCTTGGGAATGACGACCAGATTCAGTTTGGACAAAGGGTTTAAATAAGTTCTCAAGTTCGCTCTTAGCAATACCAGAACCAGTATCTTCAATCTCAAAAATAAGGGTGTGGGGGTGTGGGGTGTAGGTGTAGGGTGTGGGGTGTGGGGAAGCTGGGGAAGCTGGGGAAGCAGAGGGAGCAGGGGGAGCAGAGGGAGCAGGGGGAGCAGAGGGAGCGGGGGAAACTTCTGCCTTCACTCGAAGCGTCACGCTACCTTTACTAGTAAACTTAATCGCATTGCTGAACAAATTTACTAACACCTGGCGCAGCTTACTCTCGTCAGTGCGAATATATTGAGGTAAGTCGCTTGCCAAGTCAAAGTTTAGTTGTAGTTTTTTAGATTCGGCTTTGAGCTTAAACATCTGCTTGAGCCAGCTTAATAGGCTGTCTAGCTCGAAATCATTCTCATTGAGAGTAATTCTACCTGCTTCAATTTTCGACATTTCCAACACATCGTTAATTAAAGTCAGTAGATGTTCGCCACTACGGTTAATAATGTTGAGATATTCATTTTGCTGGGTCGTGGCAAATCCTTTTTGTGTCAATAACTGAGTAAAACCTAGAATCGCATTGAGAGGAGTCCGCAGTTCGTGACTCATATTCGAGAGAAATTGACTTTTAGCGCGGTTAGCAACTTCAGCCGCTTCTTTAGCAACTTTTAGGGATGCTTCTGCTTGACGTAAGAGTTCTTCTTTGTGCTTGCGATCGCTAATATCTTCAGCAATGCCAGCAATGCGGTAAACTTGACCTAATTCATCATGGACGGGAAAAGCGCGATCGCGAATCCATCGGGTTTCGCCATCGGGGCGTACAATGCGATATTCTTGGTCGTATTCACCTCGAATTTGTTTGGGAAAAGCAGCCATAATTCGATCGCGGTCTTCAGGTATAATTGCATCCAGCCAAGAATTAGGTTCATCGAGTAAACTTTGGGGCGATCGACCCCAAATATTTCGATAGGCAGGAGAGACATAAATCATCCGATTTTGTTCTGGATTGCCCATCCAAAAGACGGCTCTAATATTCTCGGCTAGCTGACGGAAACGTTCTTCACTTCTTTGCAGCGATTCTTTGGCTCGTTGACGATCGTTAATATCAGTGACAGTACCTTCATAGTAAAGTAATTTACCACGGCGATCGCACACCCGACGGACATTTTCTGAAACCCAGACACTTTTACCATCTTGACGGTAAATCTGAGATTCAAAATCCGTGACGGCTCCTTGTTTTTGGACTAAATCGAGCAATTCTTGCCTTCTCTGTGGCAAAAGATAAAGCTGTTGCTCGAGATCGGTTAATTTCATTAATCCCTCAACCGATTCATAGCCTAAAATTTCTGCCAGCCTAGGATTCGCGCTGAGATAACGACCGTCAGGGGTTATCTGAAAAATACCTGCAACGGAATTTTCAAAAATACTGCGATATTTAGCTTCTGCTCTTTTGGTAGCAGCAGCATAGGCTTGGATTCTAAGAATAATCCAACTGGCAACACCTACTAACAAAAAAGTTGATAGCAAATAAAACCAAAGCCGATAGGTACTGGTACTGTTGAGTGCTTGTTGATAGTAAATCTCGTAAGTTCTAATCAGTTTTTCGCTGTGTTTGGCAGTATCAGAGGTAACGATCGCCTTGACTAGCTCATTCACTCGAACCTGATATTTTAAAATTTTTCTGGCGTGTGCGATCGCAATCTCTACATCTTTAAAATCTTCACCTTGGTTAGTTGAGAGAATCTGCCTAATTTGTCCGTTGATTTGGTTGCTTAAAGTTGTATCGGTGGAGAGGTTAAATAGCAAAATATTTCGCAGTAGAGAATTACATTGCTCTGCTAGAACCTTGGATGTTGAATTTTTTGTCACCAACTCGGCGATCGCGATGGGAAAATAGAGAAAAGAATTTCTTAAAATAGCATTTTCTGATTGAAATCTATAAATATTTTCTTCTTTTTCTCGCCAAAGCTCAATCTCAGTTTGTAGCATTTGACTTAATGCTTTTCTTCCCCTAGATTCGATAAAATTAGGCATCTTCTGCAACTCAGTTTGTAACTGTTGTAATTGTGCTAAATCTTGGACGAGGGGATCGTAATAGCTAAGTATTCCATCTCTCGCCTGCAAGACATTACGATCAATCCGAGTATCTAATTCTCGAGTCTGGCGTAAATTGTTTGAGTAAAGATAATGTTGATTAAAGTTAATTGCTTGAGACTTAAAGCCAAAAAAGAGCAGCAGTAGAATTATTCCTGCTAAAAAATAACTTTTTGGCGACAAGAGGATTTTTAAGAGGTATTTTTGAGCTATATTTACTTTTTGAGAAGTCAGACGATCAATACTGAAAAGTCTTGTAAGCTTAGTAAAATTCATGATCCTTGCTCGCGATATTCGACCGTAAGAGTGCGTAAGAACTGGGAAATTAATTCGATTTGGTCTGCTGCAAGCGGACGACCGAGTTGATATTTAGTCATAATCGCGATCGCTTGTTCGAGAGTTTCAGCAGAACCATCGTGAAAGTAGGGTGCAGTCAGTTCTACATTTCGCAAACTGGGAACTCTAAACACATAACGGTCTTCTTCATTGTTAGTAACATTGAAACGTCCCAAATCCGCTTGAGTTAAATTTCCGCGATCAGCAAAGTAGTCTCCCATTACGCCAAAGCGTTGAAACATATTACCGCCAACGTTAACTCCCTGATGACAGCTTACACACCCATAGTTCTTAAAAATTGTGTATCCTTCTTGTTCTGTTTTTGTCAGTACGGTCTTCTCACCTCGCAACCATCGATCAAAGCGAGAATTGGGAGTGTAGAGAGATTCTTCGTAAGCGACGATCGCATCCACAACATTGTTTTGATTCAATCCATCAGGATAAATTTTGCCAAAGGAGCGCACGTATTCAGGATCTTGACGTAGCTTGTGTAGTGCGGTATCCCAATCAACACCCATTACTTGAGGATTGACCAACAATGCTTTGATGTGTTCGGTGAAATTTTCAAATTCACCGTCCCAATTGAGTCGAAAGTTAAAACGAGCGTTAAATACAGTAGGGCTATTTACCTGAGTGATTTCTCCCTTAATTCCTACTGAATGAGTACGGCCATCGGCACCGCCTAGATTAAATTTATGACAATTGAGACAAGATATTCGATTGTCTTTAGACAGACGAACATCTGCAAACAATTGCTTTCCTAACTTAACTTTGTTAGTAGCTAGATCGATTGTCAGTGGAATCGGTTGAATTGGTTCTTTAATTTGACTGTCTGCTGTCTGCTGGGCAATCGGTTCGTTTAATTGCTTGGGAATTTCTGATCGCGTAGCGTCGGCTTTGCCGAATCGCTGCCCAGAAAAAATTAATAAACAAGATATTAATAGTAAAGCGATCGCAATCAGCCATTGCCAAACTCGTGGATAAGCGGAAAATAATTTCATTTTTTCATCGATCGAGGCAGATGCTTCCTTTAAAGATAAGAAAAAAAAATTTTTGATTCAAATCTAGTAATCGAAGTAACAGCCTGATATGGGCAGCTAATTGCTAGATACTACAAAAATGCAACTTGTTTTGCCAAAATTCTTCACGATCATGCAGGGTAGACATTGCCCACTCTAGATTATATTTAGCTTGATTGAATGCTTCGCTTGTCAGTTTTCCCGCGATCGCGCCCTCAATAATTCCTGGTCCAATTTTGGTTAATCATGCACTCAACCTTGGAAATCTTGCTTCGATCCTACAACCAGCGTTGGGTTGACTCATTACTTTTAGCTGTCCCTCCAAAGCTGTAATTCTCTCTTCCATCCCTTGAAGTCCAAATCCTTCATAATTGCCATCGGTGCAAAATCCCTTACCATTATCCTCAAGCCTCACTAATAAACCGCGATCGCTAGTTTCGATGCGAATTTGAACTACAGTTGCTTGTGCGTATTTATAGATATTGGTGAATCCTTCTTGAATGAGTCGATAAACTGCGGTACTGACTTGATTGGATAGAGGTTGAGATAAATTAATTTGCAACTGTGGTGATATTCCAGATGTGCGTTGAAATTCACCAACTAGATTCGCGATCGCCTCTTCTAACAATTTACCTTGTAAGGGATCTTGCCTGAGAGCGGAAACAGAAAGACGCACTGATCGCAGTGCTTCGGTACTGAGTTGTTTTGCTTGTTTTAAGAATTCATAAGCTTGCTTTGGATCTTTTTGCCATAAAGTTAAAGTAGTTTCGACTTGAATTTTTAGGGCTACAAGTGCATGACCGAGGGAATCGTGAATATCCCGTGCAATGCGATTTCTCTCTTCTACAGTCGCCATTTCTTCGATGCGTTGATTGAGCGCGCGCTCTTTTTCTAAGGCTTTGAGTAATTGTTTTTGCAACCTACGAACAGTTAATTGATTTTCAATTCTTACTAAAACTTCTTCGGCTTGAAATGGTTTGGTGATGTAGTCTACTCCACCTACCGAAAAAGCTTTGACTTTATCTAAAACCTCATTATAGGCACTGATAAAAATTACTGGAATATTTTGACTTTGGGGATTGTCTTTTAAGTGTTCGCATACTTCATAGCCATTCATATCTGGCATGTTAATATCGAGGAGAATTAAATCGGGAGGAGCAGCCTTTACTCCCATTAATGCCGTCGAGCCATTTTTGACACTGCGAACTTCATATCCGCGATCGCTCAACATTGCTGACAACAGACGCAGATTATCTGGTGTATCGTCAACGATTAGTATGTCTCCTTTAGAGGAATTACTGTCAGTCATGAGCGAGTAAGTAGGTAAGCATAATTAATTTAAAGACTGATGTGAGGTAGTGGAGTAGTGGAGTAGTGGAGTAGTGGAGATAGTGGAGATAGTGGAGATAGGGGAGATAGGGGAGATAGGTAAGAATCGGTTATTTTATATTTAATTCCACCCAGCTACTTAACCTAAGAAATGAGGCTCTAGGACAAGATTTAATCAATAACTGCGATCGCTTGCAAATTCAAGGAGTTTTTTTAATCGCTATGCATTTAAATTATATAGTACTTAGCGATCAGCAAGACCTTAAATATCTTTAGAGCTTATAACCTAAATAGCCAATGCGCTCAATCTGCATTTTACACCTCCGATTACTCTAAATAAAAGACGTAGTATTAATGGATATCCAAATGCTCGTCATGGATGGCAGGGAAGCGACGAGACTTGAGGCTTTCCTTACTGAGTCTTTTGGGGTTTTTATTAATTACTCTCTCCAGAGCTTTCTAGGAATTTTTGGTTGGCTTTTTTTACCTTCAAAATCCATCGCCGATGAGTAGACAAAATTGTTGAGTAAGGAATTGTCGTTCCAGAGATTAACTCTAACAGCGAAGGTGAAAAGTATTGGGGAAAGAGTCGATGAAATATTTGCGCTAACTGCTGCCTGACAATAAACTTGATTATCAGTTTCTTGTCAAATGAGGGGAAAACATTGTCGCTTAATTCCACCACAGCATGAGCATCGGACTTACGACAAATAGTAAATTGTGCGATCGCTTGAGCTAGATTGTCAGAATATTCATCTAATAATTTATCTAGTATCGCTGCATCTTCCATGGCTGAATTACAACCTTGCCCAAGAGAGGGGGACATCGCATGAGCAGCATCTCCAATCAACAGAACGCTGTTGCCGTAATGGTAATGACTACAACGAATGGTTAAAATGCTGGAAACTGGTCGAGTGAGAAAATCAATTGCTTCCGATTCTGGTTTGATTAAGCGAGATAGGAAAGGTTCTTGAGGTGGAAAAGGCAATGTTTCTTGGGTCGCCACGACGTTCATAAATATCAACTTGATAGCGATCGCCTCGGCGTAGTAGATAGTGCGCTAATAGTACTCCACTAGAACCAGCACCGATAATTGCAACTTTTTTAATCATAATCAATCTCCATCTGAACAGAAAAACAGTTTAATTATAAATTTGTGGTTAATCTGGCTTTTCTTAGCAAAAATTGCATGACAGTTTCTTCTCTGGTAATAATATCGGCTTGTCCTTCCATCCCCAATTGAATGGCACACTGATTAGCCTCTTTGCCTAAAACAGTCTTATTTGGCTCAATGGCAACCTCATATAAAGCTGCACCTGTTTGTTGACTAGCAGTGTTATTGGTAGAAGATGTATTGGTATTATTTGCTTCAGGAAAGACGGCATCAGGAGGAATATTTGTAACTGTGCCTTTGAGAGTACCGTAATCAGAATAAGGACAAGCAGATACTCGCATTTGAGCTATTTGACCTTTTTTTAGCTTACCTATTTCTTTGGCAGGAATTGAAGCTTTGATGGTTAACTTAGTATTACTAGGAGCAATTTGGGCAATTTCTTCGCCAGGGCGTACAGTTTGACCAGGATTACGCAGATTTAGCTTGGAAATAATACCGTTAGTGGTAGCAGTAATCACAGTTTGCTGAAGATCTATGTCTACTTGTTTTAATTCACGGGCATCTTTGCCTAATTGCTGGTTAATTTCAATCTTTTGTTGAATCAGAGCTTGTGTTTCTTTATTTAAAGTAGCTAGGCTAGCTTCACCCGTAGCTTGCGCTTCCGCAATTCGGGAGGTAGCGATCGCTACTTCGGCATCACTAGGATTAAGACCAGTTTGGGCGCGGGCAGATTTAGCTTGGGCTGCTGCTACTGTCTGCTGTTGTTGCTGTACTGCTAATTGTACTTCTTGTAATTGATCCTGTGAAATAGCTCCTTCTTTGGCTGCACTCTGATAACGTTTGAGTTTGGCTTTGGCTGCATTTAAAGCTGCTATGGAGGCTTTGACATCTGATTCGGTTTCTTGCACTTCCGCTTTGCTAATAATTTGTTTATCTTGATATTCTCGTTCAATTCGAGCAAGATCTGAGGTGCTAGCAGCTACATTCTGGTTAATACGGTTGGTTTCTGCCAAAATTTGGCTATTGAGAGCATTTAGTTGGGCGTTTATTTGCACAAGCTGTAAGCGTGACTGCTGTATACTGTTTTGTAATAAGCTTTTTTGGGTTTGTAAACGAGAGTCATTAAGAGTAGCAATAACATCTCCTTTTTTTACTTCTTGATTGCCTTTAGCGGTAATTTGCATTACTTGACCTTCGGTAGCAGCTTGAACTAGACGTAATTCACCTTCAGGACGAACAAGAGCTTGGGTTTTGATAGTTTCTTTATATTTAGTTGCAGAAGCTACAGGAATTGCCAAAGCAACAACAGCAACGATAAACAATCCACCAAATCTAGTCCAGCGATTAATGGGAGGCAGGAATTCGTCTTCTTGAATTGTGGGGAGGTTGAGGTTGGGATTAGAGTTAGTAAGCATGGCGATTAAAATTCAAAATTCAAAATTCAAAAGTTTAAGTTCGTAGGGGCGAACGGCCGTTCGTCCGTACTGCTGGGATTAATGGTCTATTTGTAGGGATAAAGTCGTCGAGAAAATCTAAGTGATCGCCCCCCACAGAGCGCAATTGTTCAGGAGTGCCTTGAATTTTTAATTGTCCTTTCTCTAACATGACAATCCAATCTGCACGGACAATGACTCTAGGGCGATGACTAATAAGAATGGTAGTTTTACCTTGTCGATGAGCAAATAATTGTTCTAAAACTCGCGCTTCGCTAACTGGATCGAGTGCGCCTGTAGATTCATCTAAAATTAAGACTGGTGGATCTATTGCTAAGGCACGAGCGATCGCTAGTCTTTGTTTTTGTCCCCCTGAAAGGTTTGCCCCAAATTCGCCTAATACTGTTTGATATTTATCGGGTAATTCGCTAATAAATTCATCAGCACCAGCGATTTGACAGGCTTTGACAATTTGCTCAAAGGTAAGATCGGGGTAGCTAAAACGGAAATTATCAATAATCGAACGACTCCAGAAATGGGCTTCTTGGGGTACAAGTACGACTTGTTGACGCAGACATTCCAAAGACAAATCTTGTTGATTGTAGATCCCGTAGCGAACATTGCCAGATTGTAAGGTATATAAACCTGCAATTAATTTTGCCAGAGTACTTTTACCACAACCAGATTGACCGATTAAAGCGACAGTTTTACCACCAGGAATAGTTAAGGAAAAATCTTCTAGTAAATCGACTCTGCCTGCATGATGAAAGTTTAAATTATTGCAGATAATATCAGTATCCCCAGTCAATTCTGCCCAAGGTTTTTTAAAGTCATTTTCATCTTCAGGAGTAGCATCGATTACTTCGGTTAAACGTTGCAGGACTACTTGGGCGGTAATAAATTCATCTACTAGTCCAATGGCACTACTTAAAAATCCTAGGAAATTACCACTCATGCCGTTATATGCCAGTAATTGACCAATACTTAGCTTGCCCTGGATAACTAGATAACTACCCAACCAGAGTAAACCAACAGAGGTAAAACTAGATAAAAGGCTGGTAACTGTACCACTGTAAAGACCTAGTTTCATAGTTGTCCAACCCAGGTTAGCCAAACGTCCATAATTACCTTGATATTCTTGCCAAGCTTGAGGTGTAGCTTGAGTAGTTTTGAGGATTTGTACACCCCGAAAAGTTTCGACTAAAAAGCCTTGGTTTTCTGTACCTAAAACGATTTGATTGCGAGTTTTCTGGCGTAGAGCAGGTAAAAACAGTAAATTAACTAGAGTTACCACAATAAAAGCCACAATCGAACCAACACTGAGTTGCCAACTATAAAACAACATCATTGCCAAGGAAACCACGGCAATAAAAAATTGACTAGGTAAACCGAGAACAATTTGCGATACTAAGCGATTGATGGCACTAACATCAGAAATACGACTGACTACTTCCCCACTGCGTCTGCCTTCAAAATAAGCAAGGGGTAAATGTAAGAGTTTGCGTCCGTATTCTAAAATTAGTCCTAATTGCAACTTTTGCCCAAAGTGACCAATTAAATGAGATTGAACTAAATTAACTACATTTCTAAAGATGTTCATCACAATTACGGCGATCGCAACTGTAGCTAGTAGTTGAGTATCTCCTCTTACCAAAACATCATCGGTAAGTAATTGCATCATCACGGGCGAAGCCAGAGAAAGTAAGCCGACAGCAAAATTAATCGCGATCGCTTGTGCTAAAATCCCCCGATAGGGTAATACTCGTTTGAGATAGCGTCCAAAACCGCCCAAACTTCCTTTATTATCTTCTTCTTGTTCATAAAAGCGACTATCATCAGGAGTAAGTAACAACATTACCCCGTTACCCCAACCAACAGTCAACTCACGGCGAGTTAAATGACGAACACCAACGCCAGGATCAGCAACAACAAACTTTTTGCCTTTTTTACCGTATAAAACTACCCAATGGTAGCCTTTCCAGTGAATAATAGCTGGTAAAGGAATTTCCGATATGCGATCGATAATCTCTGTGGTGGCTTTAACTTGTCGCACATTAAAGCCAAAAGCCTCTGCACCGCGATTTAAGCCTAATAAGGTAGTACCTCTTGCACCTGTACCAACTGCTTCACGGATTCGACTAATAGCAAAGGTGCGTCCGTAATGTTTAGCAACGGTAGCCAGACAAGCAGCCCCGCAATCTTCTTCACTGTGTTGTAATACTATTGGGTATTTCATTTTTCAGTCAGGAATTTAAAATCTGGTTTTTTGAGTTATCTGTATCGTAGAAATTAAACCCCAAAAAAACGTCTGAAAAACGTCTTGAGTCGCACCTAGACTTTATAGATAAATTCCTTGTGACTTTAGTAGATGAACTAGGTTACTTGTTCTATGACTAAAGTTAGAGAAGGTACTATCCAGGTTGGGCTTCTCGCTAGAAGTCGGGTTTTTGGGGATCTTTACTAAAGCTATAGGAGTTGACTCGACAATTAAGTTGAGGTTGGGAGAGAAATAAAATGTAGTAAAGCGAAGGATCGACGCGATCTGTGAAGCAAGTGTCTAAATATTGCTCTCGGATCGATTTTGGTTCTTGTTGTTCAGATTGAGAGTGTTCGGATACTTCAGATTCGCTAGATGTTTTGGCAGCTTGAAATAGGGCAGCCAGCTTTGACCAAACGAGGGAAAAAGGATTTCGTAGAATCCTTGAAAGATGCGATCGCTTTTCTGCTGTTGGAACTTGGGTTGAGACGGGTAAATCTTCAACCAGCCAATCGTTTGTATTTTTAGACATATGTATTTTCCTTTAAGTAATTAAGTATTCACTGTTCTTAGCGATCGCTTCTTCAGAACAAACTGTTTCGCGAGGCACTCAAGCAAATATCATGATGTGGATTTTTACCTTTAATGTCGAAAGCTGCGATGACTTCATGAATTTCGACCAACAAACAAACCTGCGCCAGCAGACCTTATGGTAGAATAATTTCATAAGATATTTTGGATGTTGGTCTTGTTT
>CAYMWC010000123.1:0-17008 GCA_964393695.1 uncultured Pleurocapsa sp. | reverse complement strand
GTAATAAGTAATAAGTAATAAGTAATAAGTAATAAGTAATAAGTAATAAGTAATAGAGGTTATTTTATCAGTTTCACTGGAGCAGTTTAACTGAAGTTTTTTGTTAATTAAAATACATTTCTCCCCATTAATCTGCTAATTCATAATGATTAATTCATAATGAATGATTTAGGCAAGAGAAGTTTAATGAGTATTTTAAAATACCAAATAGCTGCTAGTCTTTGATTAAATCATAGCTAATTGCTAGTCAGTAATTACTAACAGCTATTTCTCTAATGGATGTAAATAATAAACTTTTATGCTTTTCTGCTTGAATCCAACTTTATATTATTAATTAATATTAATACAATCTACTTTTAATATCTAAAGTCATGTTAGCCTAATGGTTGATCACATCAATTAGTGCGAGCCATTGAAATAGAAATCAGTATAAAATCTATTGTTTTGGTTTGACAAAAATATTAGTTACTGGCTTGCATTAGAATCAAATAAATATATTTAAGGCAAAGTACTTGGTCATTAGTTACATAGCTATTCGTTAATTTATACAGCGTAAATGGTAGCATTTTACTTTTTCATCTTCCTGATTTTTTATTTTGTCAAGTAGATTTTTTACATGGACAGAAAATTAATTATTTTCTCTGTTCCCTATTTCCTCTCGATTCAGTTATATCATACTGATTCGTACAAGAAGTCTAGTATGTAAAAACATAAGAAAAAGTGCTATTTCGGAAACCAATATCAATGCTTAATTGCATGTTTAGAATGTTTCTGACGTAAGTAAAAATAGACGGAAAAATCATATTTATACTTTTGGGAGTTTTCAAACTATGCCAGGTAAACGCAGTAGAAAACACAAAAAGCCAGAATTTAATTGTCCTTATTGTCAAGAAAAATTATGGCGTATTGGAAGTCCAAAACACTATCTCTATTACCAAGAAGCAGCAGAAATTCAAAAAAACATCAATATTACTCGTAAAAAAGCTAGTTTACTAATTGCTCAAAACAATACTTATCTTGACCAAAGTACTTGGATTGAAAGCTTTGTTTGCGAACAACATGGATCAATGTGGTTGAAAATTGCTCGTAAAGCTGAACAACCGCTCAAAGTATCATTAGCAAATGATGATGACTGGCAAAAATCAACTGGGACAATTAATCCTAACTTTCCTAATCCTTCAGTTAGCGAATATAGCTATAATATGAGTCGTAAACCTCGTCTAAAATCTAATAGTTATTAAACAATAGAAGTTTATTTGTTTGCTGTAAAAAAATGTAAACAGTATCTAAAAATACACATTAAATTTCTAAAATATTTTATTGTTGTATTGAGGCAAATTTATAAATAAAAGCCAAAAAGCGATTATTTCCAAGTAAGCTAAAGTTTTCTAGTTTTTAATTAAACATTAATTGAATAAGTTTAAATTGAGCAGCAGGTTTTCTGCTGAGGATTGTTCGAGAAGACACCAGTGAGTGAACTTTAATAATCCTAAGAAACAGGGGATTATAGTATCTTTTTTTTCAACCAATAATTTATTCATTTAATAATTATCTCCAGATTACT
Organism: uncultured Pleurocapsa sp.; assembly: GCA_964393695.1. GTDB lineage: Bacteria > Cyanobacteriota > Cyanobacteriia > Cyanobacteriales > Xenococcaceae > Waterburya. Next base: position 15,444 of record CAYMWC010000123.1, on the reverse strand, counting down.
TAAGTAGCAAAAATATTTTAAATGATGAATAAATCACGACAACTGGCGGAGCCAAGCTTTAGCCAGGAAAACCCATTGGTTAGTGTAATTATTGGTAATTATAATTATGGTCGTTTTTTAGGTGAAGCGATCGCCAGTGTTTTCCAACAAACCTATCAACACTTTGAAATAATTGTGGTGGATGATGGTTCAACTGATAATTCACGAGAAGTTATTGAAGCTTATGGTGAAAAAATAATTGCTATCTTTCAGCCCAATAAAGGGCAGGGAGAAGCGTTTAATGCGGGAATTGCTAAAGCTCAAGGAGAAATTATTTGTTTTCTCGATGCCGACGACTATTATCATCCTGACAAATTAAGCAAAATTGTCAACAGCTTTCGCAACCATCCCCGATGGGTGCAAATATCTCATGGAAGGATTGCCGTAGATGGCGATGGCTCTCCAATCGGTTCAGGTTCTAGAACCCATAATCAAGGAGATGTCAGCCAGTTATTATTGCGGTGGGGTAGATATTCCATGGGTATAACTTCGGCTTTAGCTTATCGTCGTCAGGTTTTAGAGCAAGTTTTGCCGATTCCGACCACGAGAAACGAAGCAGCAGATACCTATCTGACAGCAGTAGCACCATTTTATGGAGAAGTTGGCTGTATTGATGAACCATTAATGTTTTATCGCATGCATGGTCAAAACTTACAAGCACGTACTGACAACATTCAATATTTGTTAAAACAGCGAGAATTAAATGCTGAATACATTAATACAACGGCAGCTAAAATAGGATTAAGCGATCGCTTTGACTTACAACGGGATGCTGATTATCGTAGTTTCAAAGCAATTCAACAGGATAATGTTTCTCTAACAGAGACGATGCAAGTACTCTGGCTCTCCTGGCGAGAAAGTCAAGCGATCAAACGCAGTCCTAAAGATATTCTCGAAAGACTATTAAGGCGTGGTCTCTGCGTTCTCGTACCCAAAGAAGGCAAATCAATTTTGCGTCTGGGATTACGGGGTTATTTACGTACCAGACTAACTCTTGTCAAACAAAGATTTAAGCCGATCGCAACTAAATAACTAAATAAAGAACAGGAAGTATCAAGCAAAATAATTATTCGAGCAACGATGAATCATAATTTTCATGTTATTCGCAGACATCGTAACCCTTTGATTGTGCTGAACTTTTTGATAATAATGATGACCTTATTATCAGCGACAGTACTGGCCAATATTTTGGCTCCTCCATTTTGGAAGGCAAAGGCAAAATTCAACGTACCTAATTCTGGAGGTAATCTAAGTGCTGATCTGGGTACTTTAGGGAGTCTTAAAGATAGCAGTACTGGTTTTTCTCAAGAAGTCAACCCTTTAGAAATTCAGTCTACTATTATCACTAGTGATGCTGTGATGGGTAAAATTTGGGAAAAAGATCCCGAAAAAGCCAATTTTCCAGCCCTAAAACCCTTCAAAAATCTATTTACTGTCGAGCCATTACCGCAATCGACAGTTATTAATCTGGAAGTTCAAGGTTCTAGTTCCGAGTTAGCTTTGGCAAGAGCTAATAATCTAGCAGAAGCTTTTCAAGAGCGTCTCAATGAATTACGCTATTCCGATGCTGATTCTCGACAAGAATTTTCGCAATTAGAACTTAAACAAGCTAAAGATAATCTGGTCAAAGCAGAACAAGAATTGGCTGAACTGCGTCGTGTTACAGGTATTGTCGATAGTAACGCTCAAGCTCAACAATTGATTACTTCTATTAATGAACTCAAGACGCAGCTAACGATGGTGCAATCTGAGTCTGAGGCTAGTCAAACCAGAGCGGAAATTGCTACTAGTCAGTTTAATACTACCCCCGAAAAAGCCATCCAATCGCTAAAACTAGCAGAAAATCAAGAATATCAAAAAGTAAGACAACAATTAGCCCAAACAGACATTGAGTTATCTGATGCTCGCAGTAAATATAAAGACTCTAGTCCTCAGGTGCAGAATATCTTGTTTAAGCGCGAACAGCTATCCCAGGAACTAAAACAAAGAATCAACAACGTACTTCCTGATAGTAGTAGTCAAGATATTGACTTGACCTTGGGTAGCGATAGCTCAACCAAAACCCTGGATCTGATTGCCGAATCAATTGCCTCTCAGACAGCCAGTCAAGGACTTCAGCAACAAACAATTCAAATTCAAAATCAGATAGATCAGTTGACTAGTGAACTAAATAACATTTCCACTAACAAAGCCAAGCTAGTCGAGCTAGAAAGAAAATATAACATTGCTGAAGGTGTCTATAAAGGGATTGTTGCTCAAACTAACCGAGCTAAGATTGATAATTTTAATAGCTATCCCAATGTGCAATTAATTGATGGGCCACTTCTCGATCCTGAACCAGAAGGAGCTAGTAAGAAACTAATTGTCTTAGGTGGACTAATGGCTTCTCTATTTGGTAGCATCAGTTTGCTAATGTTCCGAGAATCTTTGGCTCCACTGCTCAGCCCTAAAGATTTGATGTTGTTAGAATTTCCGATTTTATATAGTCTGGCACGTTTAAAACAGCCTTATTTAGACTGGGATAGCCCCTCTGTCCAACAGTTACAGCCATTAAATAATGACGATGTTGAGCTAAATATTCCATTATATTTACCAGCAGATAGAGACTTGTCTGAAAATCCGAAACCAAACCAAACAAATGGCACTCGCCAAGTACTTTCTAAAGATTTAACAAAACGAGAGTTTGAGCGTTTAGCAGCCATTATTCGCTCTTTGGCGTTGGAAAACCACCGCCTGATGATTACCAGTGCGATGGCTGGTGAAGGCAAAACTACTATTACTTTAGGGCTAGCGATCGCTCTAAAACAATTAGGTTTTCGTGTTTTATTGGTAGATGGCGACCTGCACAAAAGCACTCTCAGTAATCATGTGGGTGTTAAATCGGCAGTTCTGCTGCCTGGGAATGCAGCCAATAAACCTACCATCAATTTGGGTTATGGACTGGATTTAATTCCTGCTTCAGCACTACCCAAGCAAGAAGCAGCGCAATTTTTTGCTAAGGGAAATTTTGAACAATACCTCAATCAATTACAGACAGAAGCTAATTACGATTATGTACTGGTAGATACTCCGCCAATTAATATAACTAGTGAATCAATGCTGATGACTCCGACAATTGAAAACGTACTGTTTGTGGTTCAACCAGGACAGAGCGATCGCAATTCAGTGATCGATAGCTTAGAACAACTTAAATTACACAAAGCACAAATCAAGGGTTTGATTTTAAACGGAGTCGATTCCTCTAGCAATAGCTATCGCTACGGATATGTCTCACAATCACAAAAAACTCTTGCATATCAGACAGTCGCAGCCTATGAAGCTTCTAACTAATACCGCTAGGCGGAAGTTACAGGTCAGATGGAGGAGTAGAGAGGTAGAGAGGTAGAGAGATACTACTCCACTACTCCACTACTCCACTACTTTAATTACTTCCTACTTCCTACTTCCTACTTTCGAGCCGATTATTTTTTTGTCCTAACCAATGAACGTACTACGATATCATTATCCTCATCCACCTCCCGAAAAGTTATTTACGGGGGTTTTTCTGCGTTGGCAGGCTTTGACAACAACAGAAAAAGTTGTGTGTGCCAATATCGTGCTGCTGCCAGTGTGGTGGTTAGTGGGTATTACCAACTATTTATTCTTATGCTTATCTTTGGGAATTGTAGTTTATGAATGGCTAAGCTATGGAAAACTGAGTTTAAAACGGCCCAGTTGGGCAGTAATAGCTTTATTTGCCTTTTATGCTTACGAAAGCCTAGATACATTATTCGTTTTTTTGGATGCCTACCCGTCAATCGATATACCTTCAGGTTTAGTTGTCAGTGCTAATAACGTAATTAAGTCAGGTTTTCAGTTTTGCATTCCTTTTCTGGTTTGGTATATCCAGAGCAATAATACTAAAGTTCGTCTGGAAGTCGTTGCCTGGGCTTGTTCAGTTAGCATCATTCAGATGTTCATAGGCTGGCTAATTTTTCAATTTGCTTTCCCAAGCTGGATTGCCAGTCCACCACGCAATCTATATGCCATACTGACAGGCAAAAGTGGCTTTACTCCAGGGGATGTCAATGGTTGGACTAACTACCTGGCATTCTATGATGAAGAACGTGTGCGATTTTTCTTTGGTCACTACCAAGCAGCAGCAGCCTTTCTGGGTTTTGTAGGTCTAATTGCTGTAGAACTCAAAAATCGGCTCTGGTCATGCTTAGTGTTCGCAGGCTGTATCTTTCTGCTAATTTTGATTGGTTCTCGCTCAGTTTGGCTAGTCTTGCCAATATCTTTAATGATCCGTTTCTTTATAACTTTGGTTAAATGGCGTTTGACGGCATTGGTATTTGCCTCCATAGCGATCTTTAGTTTTGTCACCTTGTCTATTGCTCCAGTCACTGATGTAATTTTTAGTACTTACACGGATACGACATCAGCAGTTGCCGATGCCCGTGCTGGTTCGACGGAAGCTCGCTCCAAAGTTTATAAAGCCACTCTCAAGAAGATTCCCGAAAAGCCAATTTTTGGTTATAAAGTTGAAGGGGAGCCAGCCAGAGAAGGACCAAGCGTTTTTGTACTAGACCCACCTCGTATTGGTTCTCACAGTTTCATTCTCGGAGACCTTCTTTATAAAAGGGGTTTACTGGGAATGGGGATGTTTATAACTTTTTGGGCATTTCTAATCACTTGGTTTTATGAGACTCGCACAGCTAGACCGATGTGCTGGATTCCGATTCTGGCTCTGTTTAGCCTTCAATCAGCTGTGACCACTATTCAATTTCCGATGATTATGGGGACACTATTATGTATGGTAATTCGTCAGCCAAGTCAAATCAAGCTCCAATTTTTAACGAAAAGTTATGGGTAAACTAATCATTTTGCCATCATGGTGTGAAAGTTTGGGAGGGATGACGGTTTCTCTGTCGATGACGATCGCAGGATTTGCTCAATTGCAAAGCTTGGATCGTATTCGTGTCCTAGTGAGAAGGGATTCCCTGTTGGAAAGTTATCTCCAGCAGGCAGGTCAAGGGGATTGTCTAGAGTCAATTACCGCTGTTGATGGTCTGGAATTTTACCAACGGGGATTAAATTGGGTGGCTAAGCAACCGAGAGAGGATCCCTTACTGCTAGAAAATTGTACGAATCGCTATTTGTTACCAATTCTCGGTCGTAATATACCGAGATTAAAACTAAGCCGTCGGCGAATTTATCATGTCTTCCGCGATCTAGCCTATTCCCATAATCCTTGGGGTCAATTGTTGCGCAAAGCGGTGTTTAGTGGTCTTGCCCCTGGGGCGATCTGTAATTCCGAGTTTACCGCCCAGTCCTTAGCCAAGTATCTACCGTTAAAGATTCAGGGAATTTTGTATCCCCCAGTTGATCGAGCGCGGTTTCACCATTCCCTGATTAAAACTCCGCCACCACCAGAGTTACAACCTATTCTTAATTCGGGAGCGAAAATTATCCTGACTCCCACCAGGATTAGTCAACCAGGTCATGTCAACGATAAGAATTTGCGGGGATTGATTTCAGTCTTATCGCAACTGAAGCAACTGGACTATCACTACCACAGTGTAATTATTGGACAGGACTATTCCCCTGGCAAGTCCAATACTTGTGCTTTGCAAGAGTTAGCAAGAGAGTTAGGTGTCTCTGAACGATTGACAATTTTACCTCCTACCTTTGCGATCGCCAACTACTATCAATATGCGGATCTGGTAGTTACCCTAGCCCCTCGTGAGCCTTTTGGACGGACTGTCGTCGAAGCGATCGCCTGTGGAGTTCCAGTAGTTGGGAGTAAAACTGGTGGTATTGGTGAGATTTTGGGGAATTTTGCGCCTCAGTGGACTGTTGACCCTGATGACCCTCTGGCTGTAGCTCAAACCATTATTCAGCTTGAGCAAAATTCTCAGGTTGCTTCGCTTCTAGTTGAAGGTCAAAAATGGATTGAATCTCATTGTAGTCCTGTAGAGTATGCCAAAAAGATAATGGCGATCGTCAATCTCGATTTGCCTGTCATTCGTCAAGAGTTGAATGATGTAGTAGAAGTAGCCAGTAGCAAGAAAGGTAGTAGGGGCGTTTCGCGAAACGCCCCTACAGGTAGTAGGTAGTAGGTAAAAGGTAAAAGGTAAAAGGTTAATGGGTAAAAACCTCTCCCTTCTGCCTCCTGCCTTCTGCCTTCTGCCTCCTGCCTCCTGCCTCCTGCCTCCTGCCTCTGACTCCTGACTCCTTAGTCGTTATAGGTAATAGGTTAAATGAAATCTATCGGTATATATCTCCGAGCTTTTCCTCGTATTTCTGAGGCTTTTGTGACCGAGCAAGCTCATCACTTGCAAAAATACCAACCAACATTTGTTGCTAGCACTCTTTTAAAGACAACATCTCTGCCTCATGTTTCCTTAAGTGAAGATGACAAGTTTAAATTCAAACAACTAAATCATGTTTTAACTCGCAATCCTGATTTATTTGAAGATCATTGGTCTGTTTTAAGTAATTTAGCCTTGATTCATGCTCATTTCGGCCCTAATGGGGTTTATGCGATGGCTCTGGCTGAAAAGCTAAAAATTCCTTTGGTAGTAACTTTTCATGGCTATGATATTACCCTGACTCGCCAAGCTGTTTGGCGTACTGGAAAGCTTTTATATTACCAATTGCTCTGGCATGAAGAAGAACTAAAAAGGAAGACTTCAGCCTTTATTGCGGTTTCTAAGTTTATTGGCAACAAACTCATTGAGCAGGGCTATCCCCAGTCAAAGATCATCCAGCACTATATTGGGGTTGATACAGTCAAGTTCTCTCCTACCAGTCATCAAGCAGAGCAACGTTATATTCTCTGTGTGGGTAGACATACAGCCAAAAAAGGGATTGATACCCTGCTGCGGGCTTTTGCTCGTATAGCCAGTAAACATTCTGATGTGATGCTTTGGCAAGTTGGTCAAGGCTCTTTAACAGGGAAATTAAAAGCCCTCACTAAACAACTGGGGATTGAAAACCAAGTCCGTTTTTTGGGAGCGCAACCCCACGAGAGAGTACTACAACTAATGCAGCAAGCAGAAATCTTTGCCCTTCCTAGTCAAGTCGCTCCCAGTGGCGAATGCGAAGGTTTACCAATTGTGATTCTCGAAGCTTCTGCTTGTGGTGTACCAGTGGTTTCTACCTACCATAGTGGCATTCCTGAAGCGGTGATCGATGGCGAGACAGGTTTTTTAGTATCAGAAAAAGATGACTGCGCCTTAGCAGAGAAGCTCGATATTTTATTGAGCGATCGCACTTTGGGCAAAAAAATGGGACAGCAAGGTAGAGAATTAATTAATCAAAAGTTTGATATTAAAAAACAGACTGCCAAATTAGAGGCAATATACGATTCGTTAAAGTAGCTATTAGCCCATGGAAGAACCAATAATTATTTTTCAGCATATTCCCAAAACTGCTGGAACTACATTTAGATACATCATTCAATATCAGTTTCCACCAAGTGCTATTTGTGAACTTTATGGCTCTTCAGGATCTCCTGCGCAAAGAGTCGAGAAACTACAAAACTTATCTAAGATACAAAGCCAAAAAATCAAGATTATCAATACTCATGTCGGCTTTGGCTTGCATGATTTTTTACGGCAGCCTTGTACCTATATCACGTTCTTACGGGAGCCAGTTAGTCGAGCGATTTCGATGTATTACTACTATCAAAAGACTAAAAATCCCAGATTTTTAAATTTATCTCTTAAAGAGTTTATTCAGACATATCCTGGGGTGCAAAATGGCATGACCAAGAATTTTTCTGGCATAGTTTTACAAAGTCAATTAGCTGATAATGATCAGAGTGAACAGTTTGCTTGTAATCAGGAAAGTCTGAAAATTGCCAAAAAGAATATTCAAAAATATTTTAAATTTATTGGCATTTCCGAAAGATTTGATGAAAGCTTGCTCTTGTTACGGGAAATTTTGGGCTGGAAAATTCCTCTTTATGATAAAAGTAATATTTCTCAAAAGCCAAATGATATTGACCAAGATACCTTAAGGTTGATTGGAGAGCTGAACGACTTGGATCTACAGCTATACGAATATGCCAAAGACATTTTTGAAGATCAGATTCAGAGAATAGAAGATTCTTTTGGGCAAAAACTGCAAGAGTTTCAGAAAGCTAATGAATCTAGTCCTAATAAACTTTATTACCGAGCCAATACTATCTATAACCGAGCCATCAATCGAGTTTACAAAGAGTTGCTCAAACTCTGACAGTTAAGTCGCCAATTAATTAGGTATCAATCAACCATCAACTATCATCAAGATGTCATTTCCACCTGAAGTTTATCTCATTGGAGCGCAAAAAGCAGGAAGTACTACCTTAGCTTATTTACTCTCCCAGCATCCTGATATTTGTGTGGCTAAAAACAAAGAACCACATTATTTTACAGGCAATTCATTTAGAAGTTGGGATTGGTATCAACAGCAGTTTCTTAATCAGGACAAGACTATTTGTCTTGATGCCTCAACAAGTTATTCCTTTGCACCGCTTAGTGAAAATAACTCCTATATGCCTAAAAAGCCTTTTCATAATATTCCTCAGAGAATCTACTCGATGAATCCTAATGCTAAATTTATTTATCTTTTAAGAGAGCCGATCGCGAGAACTTATTCTGGATATTGGCATAGTTTTAATACAGGCAGAGAACATCGAAATTTTGGAGAAGCAATTAGAAAGGACTATTTCTATCTTGATGTTAGTAATTATTATGGTCAGTTAAGTTTATGGCTAGAATATTTCTCACTTGATTCTTTTTTGTTTTTGTTGTTTGAGGATCTGAAAAATAATCCCCAACAGGTAGTGAAAAGCTGTTTTAAATTTTTAGGTATTGAACATCAAAATATTCCTATAAATCCACAGGAACATAGAAATAAAACTCAAAATGTTAATTCTATTGGTCGGAAGTTTAACTGGGTATTTAAAAAATTAGATTATTCTGGTTGCGGTTTTATTGCTCCCTCTATAGTTAGAAGTTTTATTCAAGAACATACATTAAATTCTCAGCAAACCTTACCTAAAATATCTGCATATGAGCGTGACTTTCTCTGTGATTATTTTGCTGACAAAAACTATAATTTGACAAAATTAACTGGACTTAATCTTAGTCAGTGGCAAGTATAGTCATAAGTCATCAGTCATCAGAGGAGCAAGTTAAAAATATTTCCTATTTCCTTCAGTAATCAGTAATCAGTAATCAGTAACTATTTTTATATGTTAAATAACAAAAAACAAACTAAAGTTTTAATATACGGTAATGTTTATCGAGATTATCGATCCCAAACCTTAGTCAAAATTCTGCTTGATTCTGGATATCATGTTTCTTTGGTTTGTCCAGATTTCTATTTGCCCAGAACTTTTTCAATATTAAAGTTCTTGTATTTGATTGAACTGCTAATCAAAGCTTCTTTTGCGGATGTAGTTTATCTAGCACCAATGAATAGTCGGTTTATTAGAAGTGCTATTTGGGCAGCAAAAATATTTCGTAAGCAGCTAATTACAGAAATGTATATCTCAATCTACGATACTTTTGTCAGAGATAAAAAGATATTGAAAGGCAAACAGATTGAACCTGGTAGTAGACAAGCAAAAGGAATGTTAGCCAAAGATATCTTAGCCTTAACCAAGAGTGATTTTATTATTCATACAGCTAGTCATGAACTTAGATATTGGGAAAAGCTACTAAAGATTAAGATTGCCCAAGAAAAAATTTTTATTGCTCCTAACTTTAATGTTTCACAGTTAATTCATAACCGAAAAAATCCTGATGATAACTTCAAAATCTGCTGGTGGGGAACATTTATTCCTTTACACGGATTAGAAAATATCTTACAGGCAATGAAAATTTTGCAGGCAAAGCAACTAAAGTTTAGCTGTAATTTATTTGGTATAGATAACGAATCTTTTAGTAAGTACGCAGAGAAAATCAAAGTAGAGCAACTAGAAAATTGTGTTTATCTGAGCAAAGATTTGAGCTTTACTGATAATTCTTTACCCAAATATCTAATAAATAATTGCGATCTCGCATTAGGTATTTTTGGGAATACAGACAAAGCCTATAACGCTGTTCCTAATAAATTAGTTGAAGCTCTTTCCATGGCAATACCCACTTTAACCATGAATTCTCCAGCCTTGAACGAGTTTTTTGAACCAGAAAGAGATTTGTGGACTTGTGAAGCTGATCCTGAATCAATAGCGCAATCAATTCTGAAAATTGCTAACGATACAGCTAATTCTGTGAACTGGGAACAAACTCGCCAAAAAGTTTTGGACACCTTTAGTATTACTCGGTATCAAGAAGTTGTAGAGACAGTTATCAAAAAAGCTTCTCAAAATATGTCGCTAAAAACAACTTCAGAAGTTGAACCAGAAATGTCAATAGTTCATTGACTCACTTTAAAAAAACTAATTGAGCAATTATCAACGTCAATTCTTATGAATATGAAATTTCTGGAAAAAGTCTTGAATAAGACTGGCAGAATAGCAACTACTCCGATCAGGATGATGCCTGATTTTTTAATAATTGGAGCAAAAAAATGTGGTACAACTTCCCTATTTCATTATTTGAGCAAACATCCTAATATTAAGGCTCCAGCTTGGAAAGAAATTTCCTACTTTAATACTAATTTTGCGAAAGGAAAGCTGTGGTATAAGAGTTTTTTCCCCATCTCAATACCCAACTTTGAGTCCCAAGATTTCATTACAGGGGAAGCAAGTGCTAGTTATATTTGCGATTCTGAAGCTCCCGAAAGAATTGCGACCACATTTCCTAATGTGAAATTGATTGCCTTACTTAGAAACCCTGTTGACAGAGCTTACTCCCACTATCATCACACGAAAAGAATTGGCAGAGAAAATCTAACTTTTGAAGAGGCGATCGCTCAGGAAGAATTACGAATCAAGCAAATTGCCAATAATAGTCAAGAACCTGGTTCTAATCTCCATCAAGCTTATAACTATACCTATTTATCCTCTGGAAGGTATGCTGAACAACTCGAAAATTGGTTCAATCTATTTGATCGACAACAACTGTTGATTTTAAAAAGCGAAGACTTTTTTAATCATCCAGAACCAATATTTCAACAAGTACTTGAGTTTTTGAAACTTCCTGCTTGGTCACCCAAAAAATATCGAAAATATAACTACAATCGCTATTCTCAAATGATTGAACCTAGTACTGAACAAGCTTTAAGGGAATATTTCCAACCCCATAATCAAGCATTATACGAACTGTTAGGGGTGGATTTTGGCTGGAATTGAATTAGGTAATAGGTAATGAGTAATAAGTAATAAGTAGATAGCTACCATCCCAGTCCCCAATCCCCAGTCACCAATTATCAGTAATTAGTAATTAGTAATCATGAATTTTATGCAACTGTCTGAATCTAATTTCTGGCAGCGTTTTTGGCAGTTTTACCAAACCAAAGGAATTAGAAGCATATTCACAACTGCCTGGTCATATTTTTGGCTACGCTTTTCTGGATTAGGTTATGGAGGCAAAATTGCCACTTGGTTAGCAACTTGCTTAGCCCCACCCTATAAAATGCGTCGCTCTTTAGCGCGTTACTATGCCACTGGTTATGTTTCTCCGAGTGCAATTATCGCTCATGCTGATTTAAAACTAGGAGCGAATATATTTATTGGCGATCGCGTAAGTATTGTTGCTGGTCACAATAGTGGATCGGTGGAGCTTGCGGAAGGCGTTAACTTGCATAATGATACCTGCCTGCAAACAGGCGATGGCGGTAGCATCAAGATTGGTGCGGATACTCATATTCAACCCCGTTGTCAGTTTTCTGCCAATCCAGGACTCATTCAAATTGGCTCTGGAGTACAAATTGCCTCTAGCTGTGTTTTCTGTCTTGGGGATGGTCATCCATTATCAACAAACAGAGAAATTAGAGAAATCATTGTCGAGGATGATGCCTGGATAGGTCATGGAGCAATGGTTTTAGAGGGAGTACATATTGGTAAAGGGTCTGTAATTGGCTCTGGGGCTGTAGTCGAGCAAGATATACCAGATGGTGCGATCGCTGTTGGTGTCCCTGCGCGTGTAATAGGTATTAGGTAGTGGGTAAACAGTCATCAGTCATCAGTCATCAGTTGTAAATAAAACCTAAAGCCTAGAGCCTGGTAATCAGTAATTAGTAATTAGTAAATAGTAATTACTAAAAGCCAAAAGCTGATAGCTACGAATAGTTTGATTTTGTACGTGATTATTTAAATCAGCAACGACAATAAATGTATATTAAAATTCACCCAGTAGTTCGCAAGTTTCTTAAAGCTACTAGCTTTTGGCGCGATAATTCTTTTATTCTGCGAGAGTTTAAACACTTTCGTGGAATTATAATTTTAGCGATTATCTTCACCATCCTCGCAGCAGCTTTTGAAGGATTTGGAGTCGGTTTTATTCTTAGTTTTATCCAAAGTTTTACTAGTCCTGATGCTCCACCAATTCAGACAGGAATTGACTGGATTGATATTTGGATTTTAGGCGTTAATGCTCCTGCTACTGAGAGACTCTATCGGATTTCGGGTTTGATTTTTCTGGTAACTATCTTTCGATTGGGCTTTATCTATCTTGGACAGCTTTACAGCTATTTGGCACAAACTAGTCTGGGATATCAACTACGCCTGAGTATTTTTGAGCAGTTGCAAGCATTTTCTCTTTCTTATTTCAGTAAGACTCGTTCGGGAAATTTAATCAATAGCCTGACAGGGGAAATTCGCCAGGTTATGTTAGCTTTTGGCTTGATTTCGGCGATCATTGCTAAGGGATTGACTCTGATTGTATTTATTCTCTCGATGGTCTGGCTGTCCTGGCAGTTGACGCTGATTTCCCTAATGCTGTTTATTCTAGTATCGGTTGGGTTATCCAGTCTGCTAGGCAGGGTTAGGGAAGCTAGTTTCGAGATTACCAAAGCTCATGGCTGGTATACTTCTGGCTCGATGGAATTTATTCAGGGGATTCGCACAGTTCAAGCTTTTGCTGCCCAAGACTTTGAACGTAAACGCTATGACAAGGCAAATTTGCACATTTTACAGGCTTTGAATAAAGCGATGAGAATTAGGGCGTTAATTGAGCCTCTCTCAGAAGGTGCAGGGATTTTAATGCTGCTGGGGATCATGATTGTGGGGTTTGCTTGGCTGATTCCGAATGGGCATCTCCAGTCAGCTTCCTTTCTGACTTTTTTGGTGGTGTTATTGAGGATTACGCCATTAATACGCCAGCTTAATTCATCTACAGCCAAATTCAGTGATTTTTACGGTTCGTTCAAAAACATTCAAGATCTGTTGCGGACTGAGGACAAGCCCTATTTCAAAGATGGCAAAGTCCAGTTTACTCAGTTAAAGCAGACAATTGAAATTGTAGATATCGATTTTGGCTACGATGACGATGAACCAGTCTTGGAGCAAATTTCCCTGACCATTCCCAAGGGCAATACAGTAGCTCTCGTGGGGTCATCGGGGGCGGGTAAATCCACCCTGGCGGATCTAATCCCCAGGTTTAATGACCCGACCAAAGGCAAAATCCTAATCGACGGCGTTGATCTGCGAGACTTTGAGATCAACTCACTACGGCGCAGATTAGCTGTAGTTAGTCAAAATACCTTTATCTTCAATACGACCGTGCGTGATAATATCGCCTACGGACTGGAAAAAGTAGATGAAACAGCGATTAGGGAAGCAGCCCGACAAGCCAATGCCCTAGAGTTTATCGACGAGATGCGTGAGGGATTTGATACTCAACTAGGAGACAGAGGCATCCGTTTATCTGGGGGACAACGCCAGCGAATTGCGATCGCGCGGGCTTTACTCAGAAATCCAGACATTTTGATTTTGGATGAAGCAACCAGCGCCTTAGATTCAGTTTCTGAAAAATTAATTCAAGAATCAATTGAAAAGCTGGCTGTAGGTCGAACGGTAATTGCGATCGCTCATCGACTGTCCACAATTATGAAAGCAGACAAGTTAGTGGTGTTGGAAAAAGGGCGGATTGTCGAGCAAGGCACTTATCAAGAACTCTTACAACAACGGGGACAACTATGGCAGTATCACCAGGTACAAAATCAAGTTGAACTGGCTAGTTAAGAGGTGTTTTTTAACTATATTATCGGAGATCGAGAAGAAAAAAATGAGACTATTACTTGTGTGTAACCCAGGTGGACACTTTGCAACCATGATGGGTTTAAAAGAATTTTGGTCGGCTCATTACCGAGAATGGGTCACTTACCCCAAATTCGATACTGAACGACTACGTCGGCAAGAAATTGTCCACTGGGTAATTATGCAAGAAGCCAGAATGCTGGGCAGGGCGATCGTTAATTTTATCCTGGCTCTGTTTATTCTCTATCAAAGCAAACCAGATTTAGTGATTTCGACTGGGGCTAGTTTAGCTGTGCCGTTTATCTACGCCAGCAAATTGTTTGGCATCAGAACAGTTTTTATTGAAAGCATCTCTCGCTCGAAAACCCTGAGTCTGAGTGGCAAACTTGTCTACTATGTTGTTGATGAATTTTATGTGCAATGGCCTGAATTTTTAGAAAGCCATCCCAAAGCTAAATATAGAGGAGTGGTTGCTTAGTACCGCTTGGCAGAAGTCAAAAGTCAGAAGGAAGATCGAAGATGGAGGAGTAGAGAGGTAGTGAGGTTGTGGGGTAGTGAGGTAATACTTCAATAACTCCACTACTCCACTACTCCACCACTTTAAATACTTGCTACTTCTTGAAGAGTGTTTTACTTACATCCATTATGAACAACAAAATTAATCGTTTAAATTACCATGATTGTCTTTACTCTGGGAACAATTATTTTTCCTTTTGATCGCGCTGTTACTTGGTTAGATCTCCTGCTGGAAAAAGAAATTATTGTTGAACCAGTCTTATTTCAACATGGAGCAACGGAAGTTGACCAACTTAAGCATCCTCTGTTAACTTCTGTCACTTCTTTAACCAAAACTGAAATGCAGGAGTCAATTAAACAAGCCTCTCTGGTAATCGCCCATGCAGGACAGGGTTCTACGAGGATGTTAGCCAAAATGGGAGCATCTTTCGTTTTGCTGCCCAGGCTCAAATCTTACAACGAACACATAGACGATCATCAACTGTTATTTGCCCAGGCGGTAGAAAAGTTTGGCATTAGCTACTGTACAGAATTTGCTTCTTTAGTTAATTATATCCAAGATCCTCCCTTACCTTTCCAGGGTGATTTATTTGATGCCCCCTCTCTAGGACAATATTTTCGCGAATTTTATCAACCCTCCCTGGTTATGGAGCAAGGGTCTCCCAATATGAACCTTAGTTCAGGACTTTACTATGATTAGCCTACCCGAAAATTCTGCAACTACCTGGAGAAAACTACAAACTAAGTGGCAAATTTCTGGACTGCCTGGTCTG
>CAYMWC010000122.1:0-17009 GCA_964393695.1 uncultured Pleurocapsa sp. | reverse complement strand
TACCAGAAACAATCGAACTGACCTTAACACAAGTTTTAGATGAAGATTGGTTTCCCGATTAACAATTAATATTTTGGAAGAAGATGAAGTCGAGTTTCAAGCACTACAACAGTCTTGTTTGGCTCTTGTTCTAAGATTGCCATTTCTCCCATAAATCAGGACGGCGATCGCGAGTCCTCTTAATCTGTTCCTGTTTGCGCCACTCGTCAATCAACTTATGATTGCCTGAACGCAATACTTCTGGTACTTCCCAGCCTCGATAGTCCGCAGGTCGAGTGTATTGAGGATAATCGAGTAAATCAGTTTCAAAACTTTCGGCTTTCAGCGATTCTACTTTACCGACTGTTCCAGGTAAGAGTCTAACTACGCCATTAATCAACGTAAGAGCAGGAATTTCACCACAGGTTAAAACAAAGTCTCCTAAAGATATTTCTCTGGTGACTAGATGCTGTCGAATTCGTTCGTCAACTCCTTCATAATGACCACAGATTAAGACTAACTGTTGATAATTGGTGGCTAAATCCTTAAGTAAAGGTTGATTTAGAGGTTGCCCTTGGGGCGTCATCAGAATAATTTCCCGTGGGGGAATAACTGGTAAAGATTCTACGGCTGCAAAAATTGGTTCAGGTTTGAGTAACATTCCTACACCACCACCATAGGTTATGTCATCTACCTTGCGATGCTTATCGGTAGTAAAGTCACGGGGGTTAATTAAATTGACCGTGGCAATTTCCTTGGCGATCGCTTTACCTAACAAACTGCAATTAAGAGGAGAGACAAAAAAGTCGGGAAAAAGAGTGATAATATCAAAACGCACGGTAATAAATAATAAACTTAAAAAAAAACTTTAGAAGTTAAGTATAAGCTTGATAGACTCTCGGAAGCTCAGTAGTCTTTGACACAGTAGTGAAATAGTGAGTATAGGTACTATCAAAATTAGTCAGAGATTGCTCTCCTGTCCGCAAATCCAATTATGATTAAGACTGAAGTTCAAAATAAAACCAAAGATTCTGTTCAATCGACTAAAAACGCCATCTTAGTTATCGGTGGTGCTGAAGATAAAGTCCATGGGAAAGAAATACTACAAACGTTCTTTAATCGTTCAGGGGGGACAAACGCCATCATAGGCATTGTTCCTTGTGCCTCTAGAGAACCCGATCTGATTGGAGAACGCTATTGTCGGCTCTTTAATGATATGGGTGCTAAAGAGATTAAAGTTCTGGATGTACGCGATCGCTCTGGAGCAGATGATTTAGTGTATCTCAATTTTGTCGAAAACTGTACAGGAATTTTTCTGACTGGTGGCGATCAACTGCGTCTTTGTGGTTTGTTAGCTGACACCTACTTAATGAATCGGATTGTCGAGAGAGCGCAAACAAGAGAAATTAGCCTAGCAGGGACTAGTGCAGGCGCAGCCGTAATGGGATACCACATGATTTCTGGCGGTAGCAGTGCTGAGTCTCCTAATCGTTCTCTGGTTGATTTGGCAATGGGGTTAGGGGTTATTCCTGAAGTTTTAGTAGACCAACATTTTTACAATCGTAATCGTTTAGCACGTCTATTGAGTGCCGTTGCTGAACACCCCGAATTATTAGGAATTGGGATTGATGAAGATACCTGCGCCATGTTTGAAAGCGATGGCATAATTCAAGTAATTGGCAAAGGTGCTGTCACCATTGTGGATGCACGAGAAATGTCTCATACTAATCACGCAGAAATTCAAGGTAATGAACCATTAAGTATGCACAACCTCAAGCTGCATATTTTGGGCTATGGCGATCGCTATGATTTACATAAACGTTTTCCTCTGAATTAACTCGTTGACCAGGCAGAAAATGGTTCTTAAATTGTTCATCGAGAACAGTTTACTTACTCCCTTAAACGAGATGATGAGCTAGTCCTATAATTATTTTTGTGCTGGCAAGACCTTAGAACAGCAAATCAGAATGAAAATCCTGAAAACTCAAACCTTACGTGGTCCCAACTACTGGAGCATTCGGCGCGGTAAGTTGATTGTGATGCTACTAGATCTAGAAGAGTTAACCGAGAAGCCTTCAAGTGAGATTCCTGGATTTTATGATGGTTTAATTGAAGTATTACCTAGTTTGATTGAACATTACTGTTCTCGTGGTTATCGTGGTGGCTTTTTAGAAAGAATTAACGAAGGCACATTGATGGGTCATATTGTCGAACACGTTGCCCTCGAACTACAAGAACTTGCAGGAATGCCCGTAGGATTTGGACGTACTAGAGAAACTTCAACTCCAGGAGTATTCGACGTTGTCTTTGAATATGTCGAAGAACAAGCGGGTCGC
Organism: uncultured Pleurocapsa sp.; assembly: GCA_964393695.1. Taxonomy (GTDB): domain Bacteria; phylum Cyanobacteriota; class Cyanobacteriia; order Cyanobacteriales; family Xenococcaceae; genus Waterburya. The sequence goes on along the minus strand of CAYMWC010000122.1, from coordinate 14,694 downwards.
TATGCAGGTAGGGCTGCGGTAAGATTATGCCGTTCGATTGTCGAAACTGGTACTTATCCTGCTCTTGAGCTAGAACAAGACCTAGCTGATCTGAGAGAATTGTATGCCAATAGTGCTTTGGGTCCTTCGACAGAAACAATTATCAAGGAAGCAGAAGCTCGCAAAATCCCCTGGATGTGGCTCAGTGCGCGGGCAATGTTGCAACTAGGCTATGGAGTAAATCAAAAGCGAATTCAGGCTACTTTGAGTAATAAAACCAGTATTCTAGCGGTAGAATTAGCCTGTGATAAAGAAGGTACTAAAACTATACTGAGTAATGCAGGTGTACCAGTTCCTCAAGGCACAGTAATTCGGTATTTAGACGAGTTAGAACAGGCGATCGCTGATGTCGGAGGCTATCCAATTGTGATTAAACCCCTCGATGGTAATCATGGTCGAGGCATCACCATTGACATCAATGATTGGTTGGAAGCAAAAGCAGCTTATGATTTAGCCAGTCAAGCTTCTAAAACTCGTGCGGTCATTGTCGAGCAATATTATCGAGGAAACGATCATCGAGTTTTGGTAATTAATGGCAAGGTAGTGGCGGTAGCCGAAAGAGTTCCAGCCCATGTGATTGGCGATGGTCGAACAACAATTCAAGAACTAATTGAAATTACTAATCAAGATCCCAAACGCGGTGAGGGTCACGATAAGGTTTTAACCAAGATCATTATTGATTCAACATCTCAAGCTGTACTAGCTAAACAAGGGTATAGTCTCGATTCAGTTTTACCCTCACAGTCAGTTGCCTATTTACGAGCAACCGCTAATTTAAGTACAGGGGGCGTTGCCATTGATCGCACCGACGAAATTCATCCCGAAAATGTTTGGCTTGCCCAAAGAGTCGCCAAAATTATTGATTTAGATATTGCGGGTATTGATATTGTTACTGCCGATATTAGTCAACCTCTCTCAGAAACAAAAGGAGTCATAGTCGAGGTTAACGCTGCCCCTGGTTTTAGAATGCACGCTTCTCCTAGTCAAGGGCTGCCTCGTAATGTGGGGGCATCAGTGCTGGAGATGCTATTTCCCAATAACGCTCCTAGCCGTATTCCAATTGTGGCAATCACAGGGACTAATGGTAAAACCACCACTACCCGTCTGACTGCCCATATATATCGGCAAACAGGTAAAATAGTAGGCTTTACGACCACCGACGGGATTTATATCCAAGAATATTTAGTCGAAACAGGAGACAATACTGGCCCTTATAGTGCTGGAACAATTTTAAAAGATCCGACTGTAGAAGTAGCAGTTTTAGAAACAGCAAGAGGAGGGATATTGCGCTCAGGGTTAGCTTTTGATAATTGTGACATAGGCGTTGTGCTTAATGTTGCTGCTGACCATCTGGGTTTAGGTGGAATTGATACTATTGAACAGATGGCAAAAGTTAAAGCTGTAGTTGCTGAAACAGTCAAAGCAGAAGGTTATGCCATCCTCAATGCCGATGATCCTTTAGTGGCAGCAATGGCAGAAAAGCTTCATTGTAAAGTTGCCTATTTCTCGATGAATCCTGACAATCCAATTATTATGGAACACTGTCGGCGCGATGGTTTAGCAGCTATTTATGAAAATGGTTATCTGTCAATTTTAGAAGGACAATGGACTCTCCGCATTGAAAAAGCATTGGAAATACCCATGACTATGGGCGGAATGGCTGATTTTATGATTGCTAATGCTTTAGCTGGTTGTTTAGCTGCCTTTGCTCAGGGAGTTGATATTGAAGTGATTCGCCGAGGAGTACGTACTTTTCAAATCTCAGCCGAACAAACCCCAGGCAGGATGAATTTATTTGATTTAGGAGATTATCATGCCCTGGTAGACTATGCCCATAACCCTCATGGATATAAAGCTGTAGGTGATTTTGTGCGCAATTGGCAGGGAGAACGAATTGGTGTAGTTGGTGGGCCTGGCGATCGCCGTGATGAAGATTTAATGTTGCTCGGTAATATTTCCGCCCAAATATTCGACTACATCATTATTAAAGAAGATGATGATCCAAGAGGTAGAAGTATAGGAGAAGTTGCTGATTTAATTACTAAAGGAATTTGTCAGGTTAACCCCAATCTTAGCTACAAGGTTGTTCTCAAAGAAGCAGATGCTATTAATACTGCTTTAGATCAGGCACAAAAAAGCAATTTAGTGGTTATCTTTCCTGATAAAGTTAATCAGGCGATCAGTTTAATTAAACAACGAATTAAATAGCTTAATTAAAATTAGTTAACTAGATGATTTCTAAAGCTCATCAGTATTTATATCAGAGCTAATTTTTAATTTCTGTGTAAAGAGATATAGATTTAGGAATCATTAACATGAAAATCAGATAAATTTCAGCTAATTAACAGTAATTATCACTAGGCAATCAAAATAATTTGTGTATATATAGAGAAAGCAAACAAGCTAGTACCGCTACGCGGAAGTCAAAAGTCAAAAGTTTTTTCTGACAATGATTTTAAGCTTTTTAAAAGAGGATTTTATTTATGCCTTACTGTGCTAGGCATAAATAAAATCCTAATTGCTCATATATTAATTATTCACATATTATTTATTAGTAAAATTACCGCAATGAAAATTAACCGACCAGACAACGATTATATTAATCGCAATGTGATGGAATTATTGGTTGCAGAAGAAATTGAAAGACAAATTAATCGCCTGCCTAGTAATATTAAAAAATTTATTAATCCCATAGAAGTAGCTACTTATGCTCTCAATAGATTACCAGCATTGTATGCTTCTTCCCAACAAGGATTTAACAAACAAAAGTTAAAAGGGCGTTCCGAATATAGCGTGCAGATTACTCAAGAAGTGCGTAAAGGCTTGGCTGCCATTCAAAAAGATCTCTTACGTAGTTCTACACCTTTGGTAGCAGAAACAGAACGAAATATTAATGAAGTTTTGCAAGAAGCTGAAGCAGCTTTACAAGAACTAGCTGCATATTTACCAGAAAAAGATTTATCTTGGAAAAACATAGTTAAGCTAGTTAAGCCCTTATTAGCAGAATTGCAAGAACAAGGTGAAGCAGAATTTCACGCTAAAAAGGTTCGCTCTCGAACTACCAATATGTGGGAAGATTCTATTTATAAAAAATAAATTACTCATTACTGATTAGGCACGCTTGCACTAGGCTCTAGATGTTACTCATTACTCACCTCCTCCGCTCCTTTCATCCCTCATAATTCATCCTTCATCATTTCTGGTAACTGATGAAGGATGAATTATGGTTTTTTTAAATATCGAGCTAATGGAGGTAGTACAGGACAAGGTTGCTTGGCTTGAAAACTATTCGGTTGATCTGGGCGAAATACACTCCAGCGAAAAGGACCCAGTTCGGCTGCTGACATCCATAAAAGCCGTTTAGCTCTGGTCATTGCTACATATAACAAACGATATTCTTCTGCTTGTTTGAGTTTAAGTGCTTCTTGCCAAGCTTGCATTGGTTGGGGAATGGTCTGAGGTGCTTCGGGGTTGATATATTGCTGATGTACTACTGCTCGAATTTGAGCGCGAGCGACTTCTGAGAGGGTAAAATTGCCTAGAAATTTACCTGCATTGGGTATCCAAGGTTGACCTGGTAAAATATCTTGATGAAGAAAGGGAATAAAAACATAATCCCAATCTAATCCTTTAGCTTTGTGCATGGTAATGATAGTCAGTTGACCAGCACGAGTATAGCGATCGCCATGATCTTCTTCTATGGCTTCAAAGTTTTCGGAACTGACTATCTCTTCTAAGGCTTGCATGGCTGCCTTGAGGGAACTACGCCCTGTAATTTGTTGATTGACTTTTTCTGAAAGTTTTTGGACTGTCGCTAATTCTGAACCTGTATATTTCAGAGTCATGCCTAAAAAGGGAATTAATTGATAATGGGGTAATTCCATACGGGCGCGTAGTAAATTACAGCAATAGCGACGAGCTTGTTCTACCTGGGGTTTTTGGGGAGGATGGAGAGGTGTGGGATAAAGAAACTGTTCGGGTAAAGTAGCTAAGGCATTAAGGTCTTGAGTAGGAATCAGACTTCGCTGCTGTAAAACCTCTAGGGCAGCTTTGAGATTATCAGGGGAGTGAGGGCGATCAATAAACTGAAGCAGTTTTAAAATTTCTGCTGGTATTTGGGAATATCTTTCACTTTCTCCGACTTCGTAGATATTTATTTGATGCTTCTTGGATAGATAGGCTAATTCTTCAGCTAAAAAACGTCCCTGACGATTTTCTCGTACTAAAATCACAGCATTACGTTCGGGATGAGCTTTTAAAAGAGCGATCGCTCTTTCGGCAATCAGTTCTACTGTGTGATAGATGTCATCAGGGTTGCAGATTACCACGCCACTACCTTCTGGTTGGGGATTAGCATCAGGTTGGGGATCCTCAGGAGCAACAGTAACAATATTCTGGGGGCGGAAAGGCAATTGTTCAAGATTCTTGTTTAGTTGCTTTGACGAAGTCATCGCAGGCTCTGTCGTTTCACGGCAGAGTAACGATGACCACTGTTGATTAACCCAATCAACTACAAAATTAGCAGCAGTAATAATTATTTTGCTACTACGTCCAGCCTGGTTCATAGTCGCCAGACTATTTTTTTGGTTGCAAGTTTCACAAAACCAATTAAAGTAAATTGGATCAGCAGGGGTAAAAGTCGAGTTAATAGCCTGATTTGGATCACCAACCCTAACTAAATTAGGGGGAGAATTTGGTTCAGCAGCGTTACCTGCCAAAATTGAGATCAGTTTCTCTTGTAAGGGGCTAGAATCTTGTGCCTCATCTTCAAACACACCGTAGACTTGATTCTGCCATAACAAACGCATTGGTGGATATTCTAAAACTTTGAGGGCAGCGAGAATCATATCGTCATAGTCAATTAAATCCTGCGATCGCATTAACTGTTGGTATTCTTGATACAATCCGCCAGCGATATGTAAAATGCCGTATTCATCTTTTAGATAATCATCCAACTCTAATAGCTGTTCTGGTAACAAGCCCGAACTTTTGGCTTCTCGCACTACGGTATTGGTTAAGCTCGGTAATACTTCTGTGCGTAAAACTGACTGACGACGCAATCTTTCGGTTTCTTCACCGTCAAACTGAACTCCTTCTAACAGCCTTTGATATTGCACAGGATGACCAGTAATCCATCTTTCTACAGCCCCCCGAATAATACGATGTCCTAAATTAGGAACTACAATCGTTACTTTTTCTAAATTCAGTCCCGATAACTCTTGATGAGAATTAGCAATGTTGAGAGCTAAACCATGTAAAGTCTGGACCACAAACCCTCCAGGGGGAAGCATCAAATCCTTAAGACGATCGCGAATTTTACTTTTTATATTGGCTGCTGCTGAACGAGTATAGGTAACAACTATTAACTGTCGGCGACTATGTAACTGATTTCGCGCTATAGCGATCGCTGCTGCTACCGAGAGACTGTGAGACTTGCCTGCCCCTGGGACAGCAGAAACCGCCATTTCTCCTCCCTGCCAATTAGCTAAACTCTGTTGTCCTGTTCGCAAACTATTACGTAATAACTGGAGTTGTGTTTCTAACCACTGCGATCGCTCTATTGCTTGCTCATCAATAGTTGAGGCTTGTTCAAGATTTTGCTGTTCTGAATTAGATAGCATCTTAGATATTTATGCCAGAAGTCTATTGATTGTAACAGACTTAGTTCTTTAGTACTTAATTTTATTTCGGGTTCAAAGGACTTATTTTCGCATTCACCAACGCCTAATTCAAAGAAAGAATTTTCCAAATAGATACAAAGGAGAGCTAACCATATTAATTTCTGCGGAATGTCGGCAATAGGTACGGTTTGGATATCGGCGATCGCCCTCCACTCGCTCTCTTATTGGGATTATGTAGTTTTAAGAATATTTTTAAAATTTGAAAGGTAGAGGAAATATAAACAGTTAGCTGGCAATTTTTGATTGATAAAAATGTATATTGATATACCTTAAGTTGTCATCTATTTAATAAAAACAAAATTAATTCATATTTTTTATATTAAGTTCTTTATTTTCTTCTCATAAATATTTTAAAATCAGCTATTTTTCTCATAATTACTTTTGAATTTAATTGACTATTCTCTAGACGCAAAAGTATTTCGAGGAAGCATTTAAACTATTAACAACTATTCTCGTTCAATACTAATTGAATCTGAGTTTTTTGTTGTCTTTTGTAACAATATTTGGGGATCACTCATTCTACTTAATTGTTCTTAACACTTCTGTTAGGGTGTAGATGAAATCAAGAAAAAGGATTAATTATGACTTTATCTCCAAGTGTGATCGTTTTAATCGCTGTTATAACAACAGGTTATCTAGCAGCAATAAGTTTAGGTACAGTAGCTTATTTTGCCAATGAAAAAGAATAGTGATCAGAGAGTTTACTTCACTATTTTCTAATAGTATGTGCCAAATCAATTTGTCATTCGATTAACAACAAAATGTTTTAGGTATTTATTGAAATTGTAGAAAGTTTTTAGTGAGGGTTAAACCTATGGATATAAACGGAAAAACAGCTTTAGTTACAGGTGCTTCTCGTGGGATTGGTAAAGCCATCTCAATTGAATTAGCAAGACAAGGAATTAAACATTTAATATTAGTAGCTAGAGAGCGTCAGAAACTAGCCGAAGTCGCGATAGAAATCGAAACAGTAGGAGTTAAGGTTACTACTTTGTCTTTAGATCTAACGCAACCTGCTTCTATTAATATTGCGATCGCTCAAGCGTGGAGTACTCATAGACCAATTCATTTACTAGTCAACTGCGCGGGAGTTGCGCACCAGTCAACATTCTTAAATAGCCAAGCTGCCAAAGTTGAAGAAGAAATTTCCCTTAACTTATTGGGAATGATGAACATCACTCGCCTATTGGCAAAACGGATGGCAAATCAAAAAGAAGGAACAATTGTCAATGTATCTAGCTTGATGGGTAAGGTGGCAGCTCCCACTATGTCTACTTATTCGGCAACTAAATTCGCGATCATCGGTTTTACTCAAGCTCTGAGGAGTGAGTTGGCAGAACATAATATTGAAGTCATTGCTCTACTGCCGACGCTAACTGATACGGAGATGGCACGCAATCTTAAATTATTTCGTTGGGTAATGCCTATGACGACTGAACAAGTTGCCCAAACTTTAATTTCAGGATTACGCAAAAACAGGAGTGAAATTTTAGTAGGATGGCAGAGTTATCTGGCAGTATGGTGTCAACGTATTTTTCCTCAGCTATTACAGAAGATTATGGTGTTTTCTGCACCAACAGTATCTTCTCTAGCTTCTAGCCCAACCAAATGAGGTGGAGGCTAATATTCCCCTTTGCTCCAGGGAGCGAAAAATCTTTCCATGTATTCAACAAGGTGATTAGCTCACCTTCAAATAGGAGGCAATAATGTCAGAATTGAAAAAAGGAAAAGAGCGTATAGTTTCCATAGATTGGCTCAAAGATAATTATCAGCAGCACCCCTGTATGCAAGGGGTAAAAATCTTAAAAGACAAACTTAAACAAGAAAAACTGAAAGATAAGCTCTTCTATCAGTCCATCAAAGATAAAATAGCTACTCATAAAAGTTAAAGCTTTAAGAAAAAACGTTATTGCCCAGGATAGAATTCAGTCTTAAAGCCGAATGATATACTAATAGATCCTCCCATAAGTCCAAAAATCAATAGTATAAGCATGGCTGAGAAGAAAGCAGGGAATAGGATCATTAGCGATAATCGTCAAGCTCGTTATCTTTATGAAATCTTGGAAACTCATGAGGCAGGAATTGAGTTAGTTGGCACAGAAGTTAAATCAATTCGTGCAGGTAAAGTTAACCTCAAAGACGGCTATGCTTTTATTAAAAATGGCGAAGCTTGGTTAAGTAATGTTCATATTTCTCCCTATCAAGACAGTGCCAGCTATTTTAACCATGATGCTCTTCGGATTCGTAAATTATTGCTTCACAGACAAGAGATTAATAAGCTTATCGGGCAAACAGAGCAAAAAGGTTTAACTCTCGTGCCTCTAAAAATGTATTTTAAAAGCGGAAGAGTCAAAATATTGATCGGTTTGGCTAGAGGTAAAAAACTACACGATAAGCGAGAAACTAGCAAAAAACGTGACGATCAACGAGATATCGAAAGGGCGATGAAACGATATTAATCAGTAAACAGTCATCAGTTATCAGTCATCAGAAACGATGAAGATTAATTTAGTGAACAGGGAGTAGAGAGAGAACAATAATCAGCTTAGAGCTTATGGCTTAGAGCTTATAGCTTCTTTAACGTTGTCATAGAAACTGGCGATAATTGCTAACATCAGCCACCAAACGGTATTGATTTGGGGACGATACCAGACTGTATCCACAAAGCCATGAAAAGCTAAACTAGCAGTGGCAGCGATCGCGGCAATGAGATAAATTCCGTAGACATTTCTGCTTTGACGTAATCGCGCCAGTTGCCGTATGCCATGATTAAAAGTGACTGCCAACAACCACAAAAAGCAGCCAAAGCCAATATATCCCATTTCGACAATGTGTTCTAAATACACTGAATAGGCACTGAGAGCAGGATAGCGAGAATTCATATAGCGAGGATAAATTTGATTAAAAGCATTATTTCCAGGCCCAATACCAATCAAAGGATAATCTTTAATAATTTTGAAACAGGCTTCCCAAACATTAATCCGAAAGTTATTACTACTATCTTCTCGACCAGCAAAAATACTCATTAACCTTAGACGCAACGGCTCTAAAGAAATAAACGCTACCAGCAATATGCCTGCCAAACTGCCAAATACTAAAGGCAGCAGCCAAATTCTCCAAAAGCGAGGTAAAAATTCTCGCCACCAATAGTAAAAAAGCAGCAACAAGACACCAATGAGTACTGCCATTGCTAACCAAGCACCACGACTATCGGTAAAATATAAACAGGCTGAATTCATCATCACCATAATTACCGCCAGGGTTTTTTGAATCCAACCACGCCAGATAAAAATAGCAGCTACACTTAAAGCGATCGCAGGTAATAAATATCCCCCTAGCAAATTGGGATTGCCTAAATAACTATAAACCCTAGTATCGTGTGCCAAGGCTGAATTGGGATCATTCCAAGTAGCTAATTGCTGTACCCCAAAAAACTCCTGCCGAACCCCATAGGCACTAACCAACAGTGCCGTTAATAAAAAACTGGTAATTATCCAGTTACACCACCTGGAAGAGCGTAATATCTGTGAGCCTAGAGCAAATAACCCTAGATAGATAGTTAGGGTCAAAAAACCACTCAAAGCTGCCGATTTGACTGGCGAAAACGCTGTAGCGATCGCCGCAATACACCAGTACAAAAAAACTAAAATATGAATCGGGGTAAAAATTATCTTTGCCGATGCTGAGACAGTGATTAAAATCCAATAGGCACTAACAGCGATCAACAACACACCGATCATCGACGTGGAAACAAATGGTGCTAATAAAAAAACCAAACTAATCAGACAAGCTCCAATTGCCTCCGACCATTGCAATAACCAACTCTCCTGTCGCCAGTCAGACAACCAACCAACCAAGCGATAAAGATAGCTGCCTTGTTGCCACTGATGTAACTGTGGCTTTGAAAGCATAATAGTTGACCAAGCCGATTTCATGGATAAGTTTACACAGATAGCTAAATTGAACATTCTTATCCTAAACCACTTAGAAATTATTTGAGTCTTTCTTCTTCTTCTAATTTAGCTTTAGGATACTGAAGTACATAGCGATAACTGGAATTAGGAGAACCTTGAACTATTACCTGACCTTCATGTAGTTCGGTTAAGTGACAGCAAAATAGTAGTCCCAAAATATCGCGAGGAATTTTATTAGTAGTTTTTTTCAACACATCTTCTTCATTGATCACCATCATCAAAGAGGCAGCAGTTAAGATTTGATGATTGCTCAGAGAGATATCACTCATGCCAGACTGAAAACTGGAATAATTATTAGTACTGTCCTGATTTAAGCTTAAGGCTTTGGTAACTGCTTGAGAATGAAGATTGGCTTCAGTAAAACCTTCTCCTAACCAGGGATGAGCAATGCCGACAGCAATATTTAAGGCTTTATTTCTCTTAGAAACGTGAATCTTAACTTCACCACCAACTTCAGACGTTTCCAAAATACTAGTAATTAAATAGTAAAGTGCTTGGCGAACTTTTTCCTTATCTAAAGACCAAATTCGATTCCCAGGCTCAATAGAAAGGCGCAATGACTGCTGGTGTTGTTTGGCATTATCCCCTAAGCTATTAATTACTTGCTGACAAAGCATTTCAATATCCACAGCAGTAATTTGGGTTTCAGAACCTTGGTCATTTAAAACTCCAAGATTAACAATTTCGTCTACCAAAGTAATTAAATTTTGACCACTATCATGAATAATTTCGAGATATTCTCTTTGTTTAATAGTTAAAGGGCCATAAACCTCTTGATGTAAAACACTTGCCATCCCGATTACCGAAGTCAGGGGAGTTTTTAATTCTTGAGTTAATTGTGACAATAGCTTAATCTTAATCGGATTTGTAGTTGCGATTATCGCTGTAGGTTCTTCTTGGGCTTTACTGGTTGACTCCAATACAGTTAATCCACCATTGGCAAATACTCCGCTTGCTGAACCAAAGTTAGCACTGGGGTTGAAAATCAAACTACTAGCTTTTTGCCATTCAGGTTGACTTAAATTGCTGCTAGATATGTCTTGTTTATTTTTGAGCATTTGATGGCGTTCAAATTCCCCCAGACACCAACGAGCTAGCAGAGCTAAATAATCTACATCTCGCTCATTAAATTGTCTCGTAGTCCAGTCCATTATTTCCAACGTGCCAATACACAAGCCAGTAACAGTGATCAAAGGCACACCCAAATAAGACCTAATTCCATAGTGTTGAGTTAAAACACTATTAGCAAAAACAGGATCAGTCAAAGTATTGTCTATAGTTAATGGCTGTTGGCTATCTATTACATAAGTACTAAAAGCTTCATCAAGAGATATCTTTCTCTGAGCAGCCAACTGATTCATTAAACCAATGGTTGAGAGACCAACTGCGGATTTAAACCACAGTTCATTTTCCACGACTAAGCCAAGAATACATATTGGCGCACCCGAAAACGCCGAAGCTTTTTGCGTTGTCTCTTCAAAAACAGGAACTGACTCAGAAACTAACAACCCCAGCTTATTCAAAGTCGCAAACCGCATCTGCTCCCTAGCTAAAGGGGTTAGATCATCTAAACGGCAAAAAAGTTGGTTTTTTGGTTTAGCCATACTGGTGACTGATAAACCTAAATCTAATGCTTCCACTTGTATCTCTTAATTTTTAATAATAATTATTGATTTTTAGTTGAGATCGCTAATCTTGTATCATTTATTTTTCCCTAATTACTAGAAAAAATTACTAACAAAAATTGAGGCATTTTTTAGCTCGCTATTCTATAAAGTTCCCGAAAAAGTATCTGAACGAACATTTTAAGCAGAAATTCTCAAAATACCATTATTTTGAGTGAAAAACCTGTTTAATTTAAGATTTCATTTATTGTTGGCTTTCCAATTCTTTGTTTATCCAAGCTGGATGGGCAAAAATAGCATCAATTACCCTGACACCACGTAACTGATTAGATAGAGGTAAATGACCATGAGGCGCAGTCAGATTCCAGGTAAAGTCTTTGGGGTAGCGAGTCCAAATATTATCGGATTTCCAGCCAATCTTAGTCCATAATCTAGCAAAATCTTTCCCCACAGATAACCAAATTCGTCTTTGTACCGAGAATCCAAATTTACCTTCAGACGACATTAACCATAATTTGTCTAAAGTCTGTAAATCTGCACAGGGGAAACTTTCTACTTCCGTAAAATAGATCCATTTGCGTTCAACTGCTGCTGTACCTGCTAATTCACATAATTTCTGTAAAGTTAAAACATCAGCCCCTTGAAAATCTTGTTGAGCTAGCAATTGCTGTAGAGGCTGGTAGTTAATATTACGCTCTGACTTTAGGGAAACAACCCCATCAGGAAAATTGGTAGTTAAAAATTCTTGGGTTTGAGAACTTTTGTTGAGATATAGAGCCTGATATGCTTTACCCAAAGCCAGATTATCAGATTGGCGTTGTTGAGAAATCATCCAATCCATAAGAATGTTTAGACCAGTTTCCCCTTCTGTCAATAGTTGAGAAACTAGCTGCAACTGATTTTTCTCTGATTCTTTATATATTGGGTGATTGAGACCGCTAATGCTATTCATATCAATATTTTTTTACAGCAGTTAGTCTACCTCTATAGAAAAACCCATAGAATCGCAGATTCTGCACTAGACAAATTTACCTAATTGTCTTTCGCTAAGTGTTTGTACTCAAATGCTATTTATCAAAATCTTATCACGGTTTGGCTGTAGCCAGTGGTGAAATTGTGGTCTATTGTCGAACCAAGATTTGTTGATAGTTGAAATAGTTCAAAAATCATTAACAATTAAACCTTTTCGTAACCTTGCTCATAGGCAAAGCGTACCAACTGAGTCCGATTACTTAAGTTAAGTTTATTTAAAATGTTGCTTAAGTGAGTTTGAACTGTGCGGGGGCTGATAAATAGACGCTCGCTAATCTGTTTATTAGTATATCCTTGAATAGTTTCCCAAAAAACTCTTTCTTCTGCTGGAGTTAAAGGTAAAGGTTCAGGAGAGCCAGTAGGTTGAGTAGTTGAACTGGTTGTGGTGATTGATTCTGAAACTTCGCTCTTGTGGCTAATACTGGTCAAAACACTGGCAGATTGAGAACTGACTAGCTGTTCAATTAAATGGACTATTTCTGCATGAACGCGACGCGATCGCTCAATCAAAGCTTCAATATTTGCCAGTAATTCTTTCATTTCAAAGGGTTTGCTAAGATAGCTATCGGCACCAATAGTATGACCTTGAATGCGGTCATCTAGCTCGTTTTTGGCAGATAAAAAGATAAAGGGAATTAATTTACCTGAAGGCTGCGATCGCAATTGACGACAAAATTCAAATCCATCCATTTCTGGCATGGAAATATCAGAGACAATGATATCTGGTATGTCTCGGTTAAACTTTATTAACGCTTCTTTTCCTGAACCAACAGAAATTACCTGATATCCTTTTTGTTCTAAAGAATTTTGCAGTACTCTACGTAAAATGGAATCGTCGTCTACCACTAAAATTTTTTTCATAATCTCGTCTTGTATGCTTTAAGGTAACTTTAAAAACTGTGTTTTACTATTTTATCTAGCTTATTCTGCTCACTTTTATTTATCTTCTGCTAGCAGCTATAACTTTAAAATTTATTGAAGATAGCTTTTCTGTTTGATGGTTATCGCCAGGAAAATCTAAAAATGGATAATTTTGCTACTGTCAAGTCAAGGCTATTTAATTGTACTGTAGCTATATTCAGTTTTTTCTTGACAGGATTTTATGTACGAAAAACTTACTCCACCAATTATCGGCTCGAAAATAACTTTTGAAAATGGCAAACCCATTGTACCTGATGACCCAATTATTCCTTTTATTCGTGGTGATGGTACAGGAGTCGATATTTGGCCTGCTACTGAATCGGTAATCGACGCTGCGGTCAAAGCTGCCTACGGGGAAAAACGTCAAATACATTGGTTCAAAGTCTATGCAGGAGATGAGGCTTGTGACAAATATGGCACTTATCAGTATCTTCCTCAAGATACTTTGGAGGCTATCAAGGAATATGGAATAGCTATTAAAGGCCCGTTAACTACGCCTGTAGGTGGTGGAATTCGCTCTTTAAATGTGGCTTTACGCCAAATATTTCAGCTTTATGCCTGCGTTCGTCCTTGTCGTTACTATCAAGGTACACCATCTCCCCATAAATATCCTGAAAAACTAGACGTAATTGTCTATCGAGAAAATACAGAAGATATTTACTTAGGAATTGAATGGAAACAAGGAGACGAAATCGGCAGTAAGTTGATTAACTTACTGAATACGGAATTAATTCCTAGTACCCCCGAACACGGTAGTAAACAAATTCCTTTAGATTCGGGAATTGGGATCAAGCCGATTAGCAAAACTGGTTCACAACGCTTGATTCGACGAGCAATTCAACAGGCCTTACGGCTTCCCCCAGCTAAACAGCAAGTTACTTTGGTACACAAAGGCAACATTATGAAATATACCGAAGGTGCTTTTCGGGATTGGGGTTATGAATTGGCTACTACTGAATTTCGGGCTGAATGTATTACCGAACGTGAATCTTGGATTTTGAGTAACAAAGAAGCTAATAGAGAAATAACCATAGAAGACAACGCTCGTAAAATTGATCCTGGATATGATGCTTTGACTCCAGAAAAACAGCAAATAATCTGTCAAGAAGTTAAAACGGTTTTAGAGCAGATTTGGGATACTCATGGTGAGGGTAAATGGAAAAATAAGGTAATGATCAACGATCGCATTGCTGATAGTATCTTTCAACAAATTCAAACTCGTCCCGACGAATACTCCATCCTGGCAACGATGAACCTGAACGGGGATTATATTTCTGATGCTGCTGCTGCCATTGTTGGTGGCTTGGGCATGAGTCCTGGGGCGAATATTGGCGACAATTGTGCTATATTTGAAGCTACCCACGGTACAGCCCCTAAACTCGCTGGTTTGGATCGAATTAATCCAGGTTCAGTGATTCTATC